>JANXUA010000135.1 GCA_025352085.1 Caulobacteraceae bacterium
CGCGCCCTGCACGTCGTCGGCAAGCTCAAGCTCGACGACTGGCAAGGCCGCGACGGCGTGCAGATGGAGATCGAGGACGTAGCCGATCCGAGACGGGCGGCGTAGAGGAGTGCGAGCCTCTATTTGTCATCGTTCCTAGCTGGACTTGTGTTCCTCAGCTCGCCGGCGATCAGCTTCTTGGTCTGAAGCCCGAGCCCTTCGAAGACACCGGCTGGCCTCATCGAAACGCCCGGCCGCCTTCCATTTGCGAGCGAAGTCCTTCAGCTCGATGGCCTCCGCCGCAAATTTTTCCGAAGGCCAATAGTCTCTTGCAGAATGGGCCAGCTCGCTTGCTGGGGGGAGCCCGATCTGCCGCTTTAGTTCGTCCAAATCCAAACGCAGATTCCGCTTGTCTCGGCTAGGGGGCAAACGATCAATAGCTGCTTCGTTGTCCCGAATGGCGTTGATTATTTCCTCCTGCTTGCACTTGAGCTCGTTGAGCATTTTCTTGATTTCTGAGCCGGGCAGTAGGGGCGGTAAATCGCTCAGATTCGAATTCTCTTCAGGGAATAAGTCGGGACGCATACCACGTTAGAGATCACCCCACGCCCGCCCCGTTCGTCTTCGCGATCTCCCCCAACCGCCAGGCGCTCGGCTTTGGCGTACGCTTGAACGTGGTGCGATCCACCGCGACGAGGCCGAACTTGGGGCGGTAGCCTTCCAGCCACTCGAAATTATCCATCAGGCTCCAGTGGATATAGCCGCGCACGTCGACGCCGTCGGCGATGCAGCGGCGCAGGCCCGCCAGGGCGGCCTCGGTATAGGCGATGCGCTCGGCGTCGTTTTCCGTGCCGATGCCGTTCTCGGTGACCAGGACCGGGCAATGCGTCTCGCGCGCGGCCTCGCGCACGCAGGCTTCCAGGGCCTGCGGCCAGTACTCATAGTGCATCGGCAGGACGCGCTCGGTGGGCGCCAGCTTGCCGGCCGGCCCGACGCGGACGCGGGTGTAGCTCTGCACGCCGACGAAATCATCGCCGCGCACCGCCTCGTAGAACGGCGTGCGGGACGCCGCGTAGACGTGTTTGTAGAGGTCCTCGCCACCCGGAGCGGCGGTCAGATCGGTCAGGGCGAGGGTGATGCCGACCGGCAGATGCGGCCGCGTCGCCTTGATCGCCGCCCGCGCCTGCTTGTGGCCGGCGATCATGCCGTCGCGGGTCTTGACGGCGTCGCCCAGGCCATAGGTGGAGAATTTCGAGGACCCGGCCGCTTTGGCGGCGAAGGCCGCGAACGCATCCGCGCCGGGCGTGGCTTTATCGCCGCGCAGGGCCCATTCCTCGACCGGCCCGTTGGGCTCGTTGATGGTGCACACCCCGTCCAGAAGATCGCCCATGGCGCGGGTCGCCTTGTCGGCATAGGCGGCGAAGCGGCCCGGCGTGGCCGGGTCGTCCCAGCCGCCCTTGGCCGCCAGCCAGCGCGGCGCGGTGAAATGGTGCAAGGTGGCCAGCGGGCGGAGGCCGAGTTTGCGACAGCTCTCGGCCATGCGGCGGTAGTGGTCGAGTTCGGCGATGGACCAGGCGCCCGGCTCCGGCTCGATGCGCGCCCACTCGATCGAATAGCGATAGGTGGTCAGGCCCAGCTTGGCGACCAGGGCGATGTCTTCTTCATAGCGGTGATAGCTGTCGCAGGCGTCGCCGGACGGCTCGGCGAAGGGCGTGGGCTTGAGGTGCTCCATCAGCCAGAAGTCGGAATTGACGTTATTGCCTTCGATCTGGTGGGCGGCGGTGGCGACGCCCCACTGGAAGCCTGTGGGGAAAGGCTTGCCGCCGGCGGCCTTCGCTGATCCCGCCATGGCCGCGGCGCCGGCCAGGCCGGCGGCGGCGAACTCTCTGCGATTCATAGCGCGCGCTCCCTTTCGCCTCTTTGGGCGTGACGCAGCGATAGCAGTGGCGAGGGAATGGGGTAAAGGGCCGTCGGCTGCACGGGCGACTTGAGGCGGCGACGCTTGCGCGGGGCGGGCGGCTTGGATATACCCGCCGCTCCCGCGCCTGTGGGCCCTTCGTCTATCGGTTAGGACATCAGATTTTCAATCTGGGAAGAGGGGTTCGACTCCCCTAGGGCCTGCCAGGCGGGGCGGCAATTGCGAGACTAAATCCCCCTCCGGTCAAATAATAACGCGGGCGGCGTTACCAAGGAGCGTGCGCCGCCTTTGCAATAACATATTGACGACATCAATGGCGCGGGCGCAATGTCCGCGATACCGGCTTGGCTTTGGGAAAGTTGAGCATGGGGTTGAGGGGTCGATGTCTGATCACGAGCATTCGAGCCAAGAAGCGCTCGAAGAGTCGGTTCGTATTTCGGGACGCGTCAAGTGGTTCGACGCCGGCAAGGGCTATGGGTTTATTGTGCCCGACGACAACGCCCAAACAGGCGCCCGCGATATTCTTCTGCATGTAACCTCCCTGCGCAGCGCCGGGCGAGAAGGCGCTGCCGAGGGCTCGGTCATCGTCTGCGACGTCGTCAAACGTCCCAAAGGCTGGCAGGTCACCGAGATCGTCGATCTTGACGAAAGCCAGGCGCCGCCGCCGCAGGAACGCCCGCGCCGCGAGCATCACGGGCATGACGAAGGCCGCCATCATCCCCGCGCGCAGGGCTATGAGGTGCGCACGCCGTATGGCGATCGGCGGTCCGAGGGTCGGTCGCACGATCACGGCGGCGAGTCCGATCGCGGGCAGCACCGCGCCGCGCCGGCGACCGGTCCGTTCGAGTTGGTGAAGGTCAAATGGTTCAACCGCACCAAGGGTTATGGCTTCGTGGTGCGCGACGCCGGCCCCGGCGACATCTTCGTGCACATCGAAGCCCTGCGCCGCTGCGGTCTTGAGGACCTGCAGCCGGGCGCGGATGTCCGCGTGCGGTTCGGCGAAGGACCCAAGGGTCTGGTTGTCGCCGAGATCGAACGACCGTAGACCGTTTCGGTCCTGTCCCGCCACGCCGGAGCGCACGCTTGAACCCGCCCGCTATTTTGCGCCTTGCTCTGGCGTCAGCCTTGGCCATTGCGTTCGTCGCCGGCCCCGGCGCGGTCTTCGCCGCCAAGGCCATGAAGGTCGAGGGCCTGGATGTGCTGACCCACCACGGCGCGCGGCATTTCACGGTCGAGATCGCCGATACGCCCGCGCGGCAGGAGCGCGGCCTGATGTTCCGCAGACATCTCGATGCCGGGCGCGGCATGTTGTTTGATTTCCACAACCCGCAGACCGTGTCGTTCTGGATGAAGAACACCCTGATCCCGCTCGACATCATTTTCATCGACGCCGACGGTCGGATCGAGGCCATCGCCGCCAACGCCAAAGCGATGTCGGAGGACTTGATCCCGTCGGGCGGGCCGATCCTGGCCGTGCTGGAGCTGCGCGGCGGACGCGCCGCCGAGATCGACGCGCAGGTTGGCGACCAGGTGCGCGAGGAGATGTTCAAACATTGAGCGACAAGCCCGCCGAGCCGCCGCCGGAAGGCTTTGTGCTGTCCGGTTCCCGGGGCGCCTTCAGCACCCACAATGGGCCCTACTATCACCGCGAGACGAGCGAGGGCGCACAACAGGCGTTTCACGCTGTCGCGCGGCACTGCAATGGCGTCGGGCTGATCCACGGCGGCATGCTGTCGGCTTTTCTTGACGGTCTGTTGGCCGGCGCGGCGCACAAGGCGACGGGCGCCTCGCCGATCACCATGCATCTGTCGATTGATTTTCTGGACATGGGCCGGGCCGGCGACTGGGTTGTGGGCGAGGCGAAGGTGACGCGTTCGACCCGCGATATCGCCTTCGTCGAGGGCCGCGCCCACGTCGGCGGCCGCGATCTGGCCCGCGCCAGCGGCGTCTTCAAACTGATGCGCCGTCGGCCTGACTAACGCGGCCCGGTTGCGACGCTCGGCGCTCCATGGCAAGAGCGGCCCTCTTTCGATGGATGACGGGGCGTAGCGCAGCCTGGTAGCGCATCTGCTTTGGGAGCAGAGGGTCGGAGGTTCGAATCCTCTCGCCCCGACCATCGAACCTTTTGACTGGAGGCCCCGCATGCTGGCGCGCATCTTTCGACCGGCCAAGACCGCGATGCAGTCGGGCAAGGCCAACACCCACGAATGGCTGCTGGAGTTCGCGCCCGCCTCGGCGAGGGTTTCCGATCCTCTGATGGGCTGGACCCAGACCGGCGACATGAACGGCCAGGTTCGCCTGTCGTTCGACACCCGCGAAGAGGCGGTCGCCTACGCCCAGAAGCGCGGCATCGCCTTCGAGGTGCTCGTCGACGCGCGGCCCAAGCGGATCGTTAAAGCCTATGCCGACAATTTCGCGTTCACCCGCAAGCAACCCTGGACTCACTGAGTAGGCCAGATTTTAAAAGTGCCGAGCCTGATTCAACGTTCGCATCTGTTCCGTGCAAACGCATCAGGCTCCGGGACCCCGTAGCTCAACCGGATAGAGCATCCGCCTTCTAAGCGGACGGTTGCTGGTTCGAATCCAGCCGGGGTCGCCAGCAATTTCAAGGACGGCCCGACTTTCAAATCCTGACGCCATTGTTGATGACACCATCATTCCGAGGGACGACCACCCCGCCTCAAGGGGTCAAGCGATCCGGCCGCGCCGTTACCCCATCTGACGGAGCGTTGTTGGCAAACGTCTGGAAATATGATCCTCATCCATGTCGCTTGTTGCAATCGAGCGCGAGTCGACGAAGGGGAGATAACCATGAGGAAGATGACTTTAGCCACCGTGGTGGCTGTTCTATCCGTAGGGCTCGTCGCGCAAGCGCTTTCGGAGCCCTACGTCGATTATTCGCCTCAGAAGGGCTACTGGCGGATCAATGCAATTGAGGTCGATCCCAATCACGTAGATGATTATTTAACGGGCCTTCGCCATTCACAAATCACCGCATTCGAGGTCCTGAAGCGGCGCGGCCTGATTGACGATTACAAGCTCGTTGTGCGCCAAGGCTACGTAAAAGGCTCGCCCAATGTGCTGATCCTGACTCACTCCGCGTCGATGGCTTCGCTGGACGCCGACAAGGCGCGAGACCAAGCCGTCGACCAGGAGACGTACGCTCTTTTCAGTAAAGAGCAGGGGAAGACTGCCGTTGCCGGTTACGAAAAGTACCGGACATTCATCGACGACGCGATGTGGACCGAAATGACAATGGCGAAATGAGGAATCTGACGGCGAGCGGTTTTGAGCCGCTCGCCGTCGTTCTCAGGGCGGCTGGCGCCCCAATCGCTCACCGGCGGTGACACGGCGTAAAGGTCACAAGGATGACCGGGCCGGCCCCGGGAAGTTCACAGACCCAACAGAAGACCGGCCCAGGCTTGATGGGTTTTCAGTAACTCCAAGCCATGAACCCGGGATGGGCCGCCAACCGCCCGCCTGCTCTGCTCGCGCGGCGCGGGCGGTTGGCCCCAGGTTAGTGGGTCGTACCCGATTGGTTTATCTGAATCCGTTTGGCCCCCTCGCGGTTTTGCGCCGATTTCGGCACGGTCACCGCGAGCACGCCATTGCGGAATGTCGCTTGCGTGTGGGCTTCATCCGCGCCCTCAAGCGCAATGCGCCGCTCGAACCGGCCGTAGGCTCGTTCGCTATAGGCCCGGGCGCGATCCTCATTTTCCACGCGTTTCTCCCCGCGCAGGACGAGAACATCCTCGTGGACCAGGACTTCGACATCTTTTTCGTCGAGGCCGGGCAACTCCGCCGTCACGCGGTATTCGGTGTCGCCTTCCTCCACCTCCAGGTGCGGCCACGCGGCGCGACCACCCCAAAGCGCGGGTGTGTCGAAGCCGCGGAAGACGTCGTCGAACAGACGATTCATCTCCCGGTGCAAGCTTACGATCGAGCAGCTCGGCTCGTTCGCGGCGGGAAGGTTGCGATCTCGGTCGCTGTTGCGGTTCCAGGGAACAAGGTCGCGTACATTCATGGCAAATCCTCCTTTCTTCGTCTGTGAAAGATCAGGAGCGGGCGTCCGCCCGCTCCTGTTTCGGGACCCGGCCGACTAGGCCGCCTGATGATCCGCCTGCCGGTCATTGATCCGGCGGACGTTCCTGGCCGCATCCCCGGCGGGAGAGATTTCAACCCGACGCGGCTTAAGCGCCTCTGGAACTTCCCGGGCCAATTCCACCGACAAAATGCCGTCGGCATAGCTGGCGGACTTCACGACCACATAGTCGGCGAGCTCGAAGCGTCGCTCGAAGTTACGACCGGCGATGCCGCGGTGAAGGTAGGTCCGGCCCTTGTCGGTCTCGGCCCTGCCCTTGCGACCGGTGACGACCAGCAGGTTCGGTTGAGCCGTCAGCACGATCTCGTCGGCTTTGAAGCCGGCCGCGGCGAGGGTGATGCCATATGTGTCTTCGCCGGTCTTTTCGACATCATAGGGCGGATAGTTGCTGTCAACTTCGCTGCTCATCGCGGTCTCGATGAGGTTAGCCATCCGGTCGACGCCGATCACCGACCGATACAGGGGGGAGAAATCATATGCGGTTCTCATTTCCATCTCCTCGAACAAGCAAGTTGGACCTGAGGGCGCCCGGAAGCTTCGGGCTCCCATGACAACCGGACCTAAACAGCGTCCGGCGAGAAAAAATTAGGAATGGGCTTTTGGGCCGTCAAGACGCCGCTCGCGAAATTTTTTCGTTGAAAAAGGCTTGCCATCCGACCGCATTTTTCCGTTGGTCCGATCGTCCGAATGTCTTGCACGAAGATGATCCAAGCCGATCTCCCG
>JANXUA010000144.1 GCA_025352085.1 Caulobacteraceae bacterium
CCTCCCCGATGGCACCAGCTATGATTGCGCCGGCCTGTTCGGCGTGACCTGCGGCACGCCCTCGCCGAAGTGGCGCCATCAACTTCGGGTGAGCTGGAACGCGCCGTGGCAGAACCTGGTTCTGTCGGCCAACTGGCGGTACCTGGCGGCGACCAACCTGGACTTCAACACCAGCACGCCTGACCTGCAGAACGGCCTATACAAGGACCCGGTGCCGACCGATGCCCACATCCCGTCGTACAGCTACTTCGACGTGGCGTTCACCTTCAAGGTCAAGGATCGTTACACCTTCCGCGGCGGGGTCAATAATATCTTCTCCCGTACGCCGCCTTTGCTCGACGCCAACAGCTTCGGCATTTCGGCGCCGCCGTTCGGCAACGGCAACACCTATCCGCAGGTTTTCGATCCGTTGGGTCGGGTGCTGTTCCTGGGCGTGACCGCCGACTTCTAGTCGGAATTTTCGCCTAACTCTTTGGGCCAGGCCGGGTTCGCCAGAACCTCGCCTGGCCCGAATTGTTTTCGCATGCAGCGAAAGCGGCGTCGCCGCGGGCGTGAGGCCGCCCTTGCGCGCGGCCCGCCATAGCTTTAGCGAGAGCCGTCTGATGATCACCACCTCCACCGATGCCAATCTCAACACCGCCACTCGCCTGGAGGAGATCGCGCGCGCGGTCGAGGGCGATCCGGCGCGCGCCATGGTCCTGGCAGCGCGCGCCAGGACGGATGGCTTGACCAGTCCTCTGATCCACCATCTGGTGGGACTCAAGTTCAAGCAGGACGGGCGCTTCGACGAGGCGATCGTCGAACTCGGCCTCGGATTGGCTCTCGATCCGGATCACGCCGGTCTGATGACTACGGTCGGCTATTGCCTGCTGGAACTCGGACGGCGCCAGGAAGCGGCCCAGGTGTTCGGCGCCGCGGTCAAACAGGATCCGCAGTCCGCCGACGCCAGCTATGGCTACGGCTGGGCGGCCGAGCGCTTGGGCGCGCTCGACTCGGCCGAGTCCGGGTTTCGTCGGGCGCTGGCGCTAGATCCGAACCACGCCGATGCTTTGGCCGGCCTGGCGGGATTGGCGGTGCGCCAACGCGACTGGGATACCGCCCGACAGCACGCCGAACGGGCGGTTCAGCTCGATCCGCGGCAAACCGACGCCCTGATGAACCTCGCACGCATCGAAATTGGCACGGGCGTGTTCGACGCCGCCGCCGTTCGGCTTGACGCGCTGGTCGCCTCGCCCCTTCTCAAGCCCCTGGCCCGTGCGAATGCCCGCATCATGCTGGGCGATGCTTTCGACGGCGCCGGACGTTACGACGCCGCCTTCGCCGCCTACGCCCATGGCAAGGGTGAAGTACGCGAACTGCACGCCCACATCTATGAAGGGCCCGAAGCCGCCACGGCTATCGACGGTGTGCGGGGCATTTTGGCCGAATATCAGTCGACGCCGTTGACCGCTTGGACGACCGCGCCCCATCGCGGCTTCCAGCACGGCGAGCGCGGCCACGTATTTCTGCTCGGCTTTCCACGATCCGGCACCACCCTGCTCGAACAGGTGCTCGCCACCCACCCCGACGTTGTCACCCTTGAAGAGCGACCGACGCTACTGGACGCCGAACTTGAGTTCCTGACCAGCACGGGCGGCGTGACGCGGTTGGCGGGTGTGGTCAGCGATCTGCTCGAGCCATTCCGCGACAACTATTGGAGCCGGGTCGGCGAGTTTGGCGTCGACGCCGCTGGCAAGGTGTTTATCGACAAACACCCGCTCAACACGTTCCGGCTTCCGTTGATCTCCAAAATCTTTCCAGGCGCGAAAGTCATCTTTGCCACGCGCGATCCCCGCGATGTGATCCTGAGCTGTTTTCGCCGCAGCTTCAACATGAACGCGTCGATGTACCAATTCAACACGCTGGAGGGCGCGGCGCGATACTACGACGCGGTGATGACGGCCGGACAAGTCTATCTGAGTCAGCTCCCCATCGACGTTCACCGACTGCGCCACGAGGATCTGGTGGCCGATTTCGAGGGCGTCAGTCGCGCTCTATGCACGTTTCTCGGCGTCGCGTGGACCGCCG
>JANXUA010000181.1 GCA_025352085.1 Caulobacteraceae bacterium
GCCACCGGCCGCGCGCCCAACACCTCCAACCTCGGTCTTGAGGCAGCTGGGATCGCCGTCAACGAGAGAGGGGCCGTGGTCGTGGACGCCTTCTCCAAGACCAACCTCGACAACATCTGGGCGGTTGGCGACGTCACCGACCGGATCAACCTTACTCCGGTGGCGATCCGTGAGGCGGCGGCCTTTGTCGATACGGTCTTTCACGACAAGCCGACCAGCTTTGATCACCAGGACGTCGCCAGCGCGGTGTTTTCTCAGCCGCCCGTCGGTTCTGTGGGCCTGAGCGAAGCGGACGCCCGGCGCGGCGGACGCAAGATCGATATCTATCGTTCGGTGTTTCGCCCGATGAAAGCGACCTTTTATGGCGGCGAAGAGCATATGTTGATGAAGCTCGTTGTCGAGGCGGACACGGGGCGGATCTGCGGCTGCCACGTCGTCGGTCCCGACGCTCCCGAAATCATCCAGATGGCGGCGATCGCCATAAAGATGGGCGTGACCAAGAGCCAATGGGACCAAACCTGCGCCGTCCACCCCACGGCGGCCGAGGAGCTGGTGACGATGAAGGCGGCCTATGTGTCCGAGGGAATGGCATAGTGTCTTTGCCATTCTCCACCCTTTGCGCTAAACGCGACGCCCTTTACGCAGAGCAGGATGATTTTAGACGGAACCGTCCAAAATCTGAATCCTGCTCTAAATACAAAAATGTAGAGCCTGATCCAGCGTTTACATCTGTTCCGGGTAAACGCATCAGGCTCTAGGCGACGAAACGATGAGCGAGCGGTGGACCCCGGCGTCCTGGAGAGGGCGTCCGGCCAGACACATTCCCAGCGACTATCCCGATCCCGCCGCCGTGGCGCGGGTGGAGGACGAGCTGCGCCGCATGCCGCCGCTGGTGTTCGCGGGCGAGGCGCGGCGGCTGAAGAGCCTGCTGGGCGACGTGGCCGCCGGCAAGGCGTTTTTGTTGCAGGGCGGCGACTGCGCCGAGAGCTTCAAGGAATTTTCCGCCGACAACATCCGCGACACCTTCCGGCTGATCCTGCAGATGGCGGTCGTCTTGACCTTCGCCGGCGGCAAGCCGGTAGTGAAGGTCGGGCGGATGGCCGGTCAGTTCGCCAAGCCCAGGTCCGAACCGATCGAGACCATCGACGGCGTCACCCTGCCCTCCTATCGCGGCGACAACATCAACGGCATGGAGTTCGAGGCGGCGACGCGCGCGCCGGACCCCGAACGCCTGCTGAAAGCCTACGCCCAGTCGGCCTCTACCCTGAACCTGCTGCGCGCCTTCGCCGGCGGCGGTTATGCCGACCTGCACAATATCCATCGCTGGACGCTGGGGTTTGTCGACGGCAGCCCGCAGGGCGCGCGCTATGCCGAGCTGACCGACAAGATCTCCGAGGCCCTGACCTTCATGGGCGCGATCGGGGTGACGCCGCAGAGCCATCCGGGGCTGCATCAGGTGGAGTTCTTCACCTGCCACGAAGCCCTGCTGCTCGGTTTCGAAGAGGCGATGACCCGCGTCGATTCCACCTCCGGCGACTGGTACGACGTTTCGGCGCATCTGTTGTGGATTGGCGAGCGCACCCGTCAGCTCGATGGCGCGCACATCGAATTCATGCGCGGCATCCAAAACCCGATAGGCCTGAAAGTCGGCCCGACCCTCGAGCCCGACGAGCTCCTGGCCCTGATCGACACGCTTAATCCGGACGATGAGCCCGGCCGTCTGACCCTGTACGGGCGGTTCGGTTCGGACAAGATCGCGGCGCGTCTGCCCGCCTTGATGCGCGCCACCCGCGCCGCGGGACGCCAGGTGGTGTGGGCCATCGATCCGATGCACGGCAATACGCTTAAAGCCAGCAACGGCTACAAGACCCGACCGTTCGACCGCATTCTCTCCGAAGTGCGCAGCTTCGTGGAGATCGCCCAGGCCGAGGGGGTGCATCCCGGCGGCGTGCATCTGGAAATGACCGGTCAGAACGTCACCGAGTGCATCGGCGGTGCACGGGCGTTGAGCGAAGGCGATCTTGCCGATCGCTATCACACCCACTGCGACCCGAGGCTCAACGGCGAACAGGCGCTGGAGCTGGCCTTTCTGGTCGCGGAAAAGCTGAAGGCGGGCCGGACCGCCGACGTCACCCAGGCGGCCGAGTAGGAAGCGGAGGCCGCCCGGTTAGAGCCTGATGCGTTCAGACAGAACAGATCTGAACGCTGAATCCTGCTCTAGCCTAGCATCCAGCCCTCTTCGCCTTCGACGTCGGCGACAACTTGCGCAACAACGCATTTGGGCGCGCCGAACAGTCCCGCCAGGGCCCCCGTCTCATCGAGCTTGGCGAAATGTTCGGCCAGAGCTCGCACGTGAGCGGCGTCGCGAGATTCACCGGGCAAGGGCGATACCGCCGCCGCCGAACCGTTGATCTCCGCCGCCACCACATCGACGCCCGACAGCGCCGCTTCGGTGAGGACGGCCCAGCCGGTTTCGAACGGCCAGATCTTCATCGCCTCGCCGCGCGCGTCTTTCAGGCGGCGCGCCACGGGGATGCCGAGGATGGCCTGCCCGCCCACGGCGCCATTGTAATAGAGCTTCCACACCGGATGGGGGGTCTTCCGGGTCAGTTCCACATGACGGAATTCCGGCACATCTCCTGGACCATGGTCGCGGCCGCGTTTGGGCTGCAGGGTGGTCAGGGTGTCGCGCGGCGGGCAGCCCCAGAACGGGAAGGGTCCGCCGGTCAGTCGCCGGTTGATCTCCGAACCCACGCCGAAGCGGTTGTTGGTGTTGTCGGCCTTGTCCTTGACCATCCTGGCCAGCTGATCCCACACCGCGCGCCAGGGCGCGTCGCCCGTCAACTTCAATCCGGCGGCGAGGCCGCGCGGCAGGCCAAGCGGGAAGTCGAAGCCGATCAGGGTGCGCTCACGGCGCTTGGCGCGATCATCGAGGATGGCGCCGATTAGGGCTTCGGCCTCCACGCGGGTGGCGGGATTGTGGGCTTCGAACGCCAGGCGAAAACGCACATCGCGCTTGAGCACGCCGATCCACACCGAGTCCGCGCCTGTGGTCGGCTTGGTCGCGGTGTTCCAATGGACAATCATATAAGCGTTGAACAGGCGGGCCACGGTGGTTCCTTGGGAGCCGGCGCAATACCGCGGGCACGACTGGAGGCGGCCTCCAAGAGACCACCGACGCGGTTCTGTCAACGCCGCGTGACGGCGCGCGGCGCTATGAAACCTAGCTCAGCTTGACCAGCATCTTGCCGAGGTTCTCGCCCTTGAACAATTTCAGGAAGGCGGTCGGGGCGTTTTCGATGCCCTGTTCGACCGTCTCGCGCGCCTTGACCTGACCGGAGGCGATCCAGCCGGACATATCACGCACAAATTCCGCCTGCTTGTCGAAATGGTTCGAGACGATAAATCCTTCCAGGCGCAAGGATTTGCCCACCGCCATAATCAGGCCGCGAACGCCGGCGCCCATATCGGTGGCGTTATACTGCGATATCATGCCGCACAGGGCGAACCGGCCGAACGGTCGGGCGGCCATCAACGCCGCTTCCAGGTGGGCGCCGCCGACGTTTTCGAAATAGACGTCGATCCCGGTCGGCGCGGCGCGCATCAAGGCGGCGGTCAGGTCCGGCTCGGCTTTGTAGTCGATGACGTGATCGACGCCGAGGCTCTTCAAATAATCTACCTTGTCCGCACCCCCCGCCGACGCGATCACCGTGTGTCCCTTGAGCTTGGCGATCTGGCAGACGACTTGGCCCACGGCGCCGGCGGCCGCCGAGACGAACACTACATCACCGTCCTTCAGCGCCGCGATCTTGAGCAGGCCGACATAAGCGGTCAGGCCCGGCATGCCGGCGACGCCCAGAAAGGCCTGCGGCGGCAATCCGTGCGTGTCGAGGGTCTGAACCGCCGCCGCCGGGGCGTTGAAGGCTTCGCGCCAGCCGAAGAAACTCTGCACCGCATCGCCGGCCTTGAACGCGGGATCGTTGGAGGCGACCACCTCGCCGACCGCCCCACCCTGCAGGGCTTCGCCGATCTGGAACGGCGGCACATAGCTTTGCACGTCGTTCATCCGTCCGCGCATATAGGGATCGACGGTCATCCAGGTATTGCGGACCTGAACTTCCCCCGGCGCCGGATCCGGGAGGTTCACCGTCGCCAATTCGAAATTGTCCGGCGTCGGTACGCCGGCCGGGCGGCTCTTGAGGCGGATCTCGCGTGAGGTGGTCATGATGGTGTCTCCTATCCGAAATGAGCGCGGTTCAAACAATTGTTTAGCTGATCGCGCGCGAGGGCTCCAGTGGCGAACGGGCACGCCTCCGTGTTAGGCGGGGGGATGACCAGGATCCTCAAGGCCGGCGTGATCGGGGCCGGCGTGTTTGGCGGCTATCATGCCACGCAATGGGCGCGCGCGAAGGATGTGACCTTCGTCGGCGTGTTCGACACCCATCCGGAGCGGGCCGAGGCCCTGGCCGCGGAACACGGCGCGAGCGCATATCCCGACGAAGCCTCCTTGCTGGCGCGTCTCGACGTGGTTTCGATCTGCTCGCCGGCGATCGCGCATGGCGACGGGGCCCTGGCGGCCCTACGCGCCGGCGTGGCGGCTTACGTGGAAAAGCCCATCGCCACCGATCCGCGCAGCGCCGACACCATAGCGGCCGAGGCCCGCAGGCGCGGCCTGGTCGTCGCCTGCGGCTTTCTTGAGCGCGTGACCGCCCAGGCCTTGGGATTATTCGATCTACCCGAGGCGCCGTTGTTCATGGAGGCGCGCAGGCTGGGTCTGCCGTCGCATCGGAATCTGGACGTGTCGGTCGTCCTCGACCTGATGATCCATGACCTCGACCTGGCTCTGGCCCTGGCGACGGCTCCGCCTCTGACGGTCGAGGCCGACGGTGAATACGGCGCGAACGGTCGGCTCGACGTCGTCGACGCCGAGATCACATTTGAAAGCGGTTTCACCGCGTCTCTATCTGCTTCACGCCGGGCGTCGACGCGGGAGCGCACCTTGCGTCTGGTCTATCCGTCGGGCGAAGTTTCCGTGGACCTGTTGAGCCGGACGCTCAGCAACACCACGCCGTTTTCCCTGAACGCCCGGTTCGCCGAGACGGCGGACGGCGCCGATCCACTCGGCGCAAGCCTTGCGGCCTTCACCGGCGCCGTGCGCGGCCATAGATCAGCCCCGTTGGCGGACGCCGAGGACGGCGCCCGCGGATTGGATTTGGCCCTGGCTGTGGAACAGGCGGTGGGAGGTTAATTAGCCCGCCACCCGCAGGATGCCCGCTTCGCCGCCACCCAACGCCCGCGCCTCGACCGACAGGAGCCACAACTACGCCGGCGCAGTGTCTTCAATGAATTTGTAGGTGCGTCCGAATTCCTCGTCGTCAGCTTCAAACAGCACGTGGCTGGCCGCGAGCCGGTCGACGAGCAGCCGCGCGGCCTCGACGGTCGTCTGACCGGCGTGCGTGACGCTGATGTCCCCGCGGGTGAAGAGCCCCCCGGCGGTCTGCGCCGCGCCGGCCAGGGCGCCCAGCGGCGCCAGTTCGCCCTTTCTCACCTGATCGTCGATCTGGATCTGGGTGCGACGGGAAACGCGCCCCCGAAACGCCTGGGCGGCCTCGTCATTGGCGGCCGCGTTGTCGGCCGCGTGAACCGTCGTGCGGCCGTGATTAATGGCGACAAGGGCGGCGCGATGGATGAGCAGGGTCGCGAGATATCGCAGGCCGATGGCGTACGACACCACGGCCTGAACCGCGTGGTCATCGAAGGTCAATCCAACGACGCCCCGCAGGTGACATAGTCCACGAGATAGCGGGCATCGCGGGCGGCCTGGGCCAGCACGTGAAGCAGCGAGGTCTTGCCCAGACCCCGCTCGCCATAGATGACGGTGTGCAGTCGTTGATCTTCGATCGAACGGATCAGGCTCGTCAAAACTTTTGTGCGTCCGGCGAACATCCGTCGATTGGTGATCGGTTGGGCCGGCGTACAGGCGGAGCGGAGGCGCACGCGAAGCGCGGACAGAGGATCATCGCCGCGATGGTCGATCTGGTCGCTCGCGGACGAATGAAACCGCGGGAAGTGCGTTTCCGCAGAGTTTGCGGCGGTCGACGGGTCAGACGGCGCGGCGAACCGGCGCGTGGCGTCGTCCGATGCGGCTTTCGGGCGGCGGGAGCGGCGGGCCCCACTCGAACGAAGTTTGTCAATCCAACTCATTCAGACCTCGAATACCGCGAGCCACCAACCTTGCTTCACGACGGACGGTTCTTCTAGGCAGTATAATTCGCCTCTGAACAAATAATTCAGCAGCTTAGAATTGTTATTAATTGTCAAGGTGCTTGCTTGAAAGGCTTCAACACATAAACAACGTAAACAACCGTCGATATCATAATCAACCAGGCGAGCGGCTCGAAACCGGGTAGATGTTTGCCCACTTGATTGGCGATCATAAGACCGATGGCGGGCGGCGCATATTGCCACATGTGGTCCTGGGGTTCCTGGGCGGTCGACCGCTGCAGGTACAGCACGGCCAAGCCCGCGAAGAGCACCATGGTCACCAGATCGTAAATCGAACTCACGTCGCTTGTTCCCGTAGCCGCGCCCATACGGCGCCGCCTCACTCGGGCGGGCCGACCTCCGGCGGGCGCTGTGGCGCGGCAGCGCTTCGAGCCCGTCCTACCACGGCGCGGTTCGATAATAGTAGGCAAGCATGCTTTGCGCGAGCAAAGCCTATCTGACGCTCGACCCGTGATCACCCTTGGATCGGATCGGGGATCGCACTAAAGATGGCGTCATGCCGTTTGCACATTGGAATGCCGATCGAGCCGCCGCCATCGTCGCGGCGCAGGCGAACCGCGAGGGCGCGCTCCTGCCCGTCCTGCACGCCCTGGACCACGCCTTTGGACACGTGCCAGACGCGGCCGTGCCGATCATCGCCCAGGCGCTGAATCTCTCGCGCGCCGAGGTGCACGGCGTGATCAGTTTCTATCATGACTTCAAAACAACCCCGCCGCCGCCGCACGTTCTCAAGCTCTGCCGCGCCGAGGCCTGTCAGGCTCGCGGCGGCGAGGCCATGGCGGCGCGCACTTTGGCGCGGCTGGCCGATCGCGCGGATATCGCGATCGAGGCGGTGTATTGTCTTGGGCTGTGCGCCAGCGGGCCGGCAGCCATGTTCGATGGACGTCTGGCGGCCCGGCTGGATGATGACCGCCTGACGGCTATTGTCGAGGCGGCCGGATAGTGGTGGCGCGGGTCTATGTTCCGGGCGACGCCGCCGCGGTCGCGGTCGGCGCCGACGAGGTGGCAGCCGCCCTGGCCGCCGTAGCCGCCCGCCTCTCGACGCCCATCGAGATTATCCGCAACGGCTCGCGCGGCATGTTCTGGCTGGAGACCCTGGTGGAGGTCGAAACCCCACAGGGGCGGATTGGCTACGGTCCGATTGAGGCGCCGGAGGTTCCAGATCTGGTCGCGGCCGGCCTGTTCGACGGCGCGCCGCATGCCAAACGGGTCGGCCGGCCCGATGAAATCCCGTTTCTCGCCCGCCAGACCCGGCTCACCTTCGCCCGATGCGGTGTCATCGATCCGGGGTCGCTGGACGACTATCGTGGGCACGGCGGCCTGAAGGGCCTTGAGCGGGCCCGCGATCTGGGCATGATCGGCATTCTTGACGAGGTGACCGCGTCCGGCCTGCGCGGGCGCGGCGGCGCGGGCTTTCCCACCGGGATCAAGTGGCGGACGGTCGCCGAGGCCGTCGCCGACCGCAAGTTCGTCGTCTGCAACGCCGACGAGGGCGACAGCGGCACCTTCGCCGACCGGATGATCATGGAGGGCGACCCGTTTGTGCTGATCGAGGGCATGATCATCGCCGGCCTCGCGGTCGAGGCGAGCTATGGCTATGTTTATATCCGCTCGGAATATCCGCACGCCATCGCCGCGCTGGAGCGGGCGATCGTCACCGCGCGGGAGGCCGGCCTGCTGGGCGCGGCGTTCGACCTCGAGGTGCGCGCCGGCGCCGGCGCCTATGTGTGCGGCGAGGAAACCGCCCTGCTCGACAGCCTGGAAGGCAAGCGCGGCGTCGTGCGCGTCAAGCCCCCCCTCCCCGCGCACAAGGGCCTGTTCGGCAAGCCCACCGTCGTCAACAACGTCCTCTCGCTGGCCGCCATCCCATTCATCCTCGCCGAAGGTGCGGCGGCTTATCGAACGTTCGGCATGGGTCGCTCGCGCGGCACCATGCCGATCCAGCTGGCGGGCAATATCAGGCGCGGCGGCCTCTATGAGACGGCGTTTGGCGTCACCCTCGGCGAACTGGTCGAGGATATCGGCGGCGGAACCTGGTCGGGCCGGCCCGTTCGGGCGGTTCAGGTCGGCGGGCCACTGGGAGCCTATTTTCCGCCGTCACTGTTTGATACGCCGTTCGACTATGAAGCCTTCGCTGCCCGCGACGGCCTGATTGGTCATGGCGGCGTGGTGGTGTTTGATGACTCAGTGGACATGGCGCGCCAGGCCCGCTTCGCCATGCAATTTTGCGCGGTGGAAAGCTGCGGCAAATGCACGCCTTGCCGCCTCGGCGCCGTGCGGGGAACCGAAGTGATCGACAAAATCATCACCGGTCAGGATGTCGCCGCGAACCTCTCGCTGGTCGAGGACCTGTGCCATACGATGAAGCTGGGATCGCTGTGCGCGCTGGGCGGCTTCACCCCCTATCCGGTTATGAGCGCCATCACCCATTTCCCCGAGGATTTCGGCGCGCGCCGGACGATGGCGGCGGAGTAGATAACCCCATGCCGATGATCAAATTGATCGACTACGGAACGCCGGACGCGGCGTCCGACATGACCGTAACCCTCACGATCGACGGGCGGGAGATCAGCGTCGCTGCCGGAACCTCTATTATGCGCGCCGCCGCCCTGGCGGGAACGGAGATTCCCAAACTGTGCGCCACCGACTCCCTGGAGGCGTTCGGATCCTGCCGTCTGTGCCTGGTGGAGATCGACGGGCGCGCCGGAACCCCCGCCTCCTGCACCACGCCGGCCGCCGAGGGCATGGTGGTGCGCACCCAAACCGAAACGCTGAAACGCCTGCGCAATGGGGTGATGGAGCTGTATATCTCCGACCACCCGCTCGATTGCCTGACCTGCGCGGCCAACGGTGACTGCGAGCTGCAGGACATGGCCGGCGCGGTCGGCCTGCGCGAGGTGCGCTATGGCTATGACGGCGAAAACCATCTCGCCGAGGCCAAGGACGAATCCAACCCGTATTTCACCTTTGATCCGGCCAAATGCATCGTCTGCTCGCGCTGCGTGCGGGCGTGCGACGAGGTGCAGGGGACCTTTGCCCTGACCATCGCCGGCCGGGGCTTCGGCAGCAAGGTTTCACCCGGCCAGGGCCAGCCGTTCATGGACTCCGATTGTGTGTCGTGCGGGGCCTGCGTCCAGGCCTGCCCGACCGCCACCCTTATCGAGAAGAGTCTGATCGAAATCGGCCAGCCGGAACGTTCGGTCGTCACCACCTGCGCCTATTGCGGCGTCGGCTGCACCTTCGAGGCGCAGATGCGCGGCGAACAGGTGGTGCGGATGATTCCGTACAAGGACGGTAAGGCCAATCAAGGCCATTCCTGCGTCAAGGGCCGCTTCGCCTGGGGTTACGCCACCCACCGCGAACGTATCCTCAATCCGATGATCCGCGACACCATCACCGACCCCTGGCGGGAGGTCGCCTGGAACGAGGCGATCGCCCATACGACGCAGGCGTTCAAGCGCATCCAGGAGCGCCACGGCCGCCTCGCGGTGGGCGCTATCACCTCCTCGCGCTGCACCAATGAAGAGACCTTTCTGGTGCAAAAACTGGTGCGCGCCGGCTATGGCAACAACAATGTCGATACCTGCGCGCGGGTGTGCCATTCGCCCACCGGCTATGGCCTGCGAACCACCTACGGCACGTCGGCGGGGACGCAGGACTTCATATCGGTCGATCAGGCCGACGTAATCGTGATCATTGGCGCCAATCCCACCGACGGCCATCCGGTGTTCGCCTCGCGCATGAAGCAGCGTCTGCGAGCGGGCGCGCACCTGATCGTGATCGATCCGCGCCGGATTGATCTGGTGCGCACCCCGCACGTCGAGGCCGACTTCCATCTACCGTTGCGCCCGGGAACCAATGTCGCGGTGCTGACGGCGATGGCGCATGTGATCGTCACCGAGGATCTGGCCAACGAGGATTTCATCCGCGATCGCTGCGACGCCGACGAATTCCACGACTGGGCGGCCTTCGTCGCCCGCCCGGAGCACAGCCCCGAGGCCATCGAAGCGACGTGCGGCGTGCCAGCGGGCGACTTACGCGCGGCGGGGCGGCTGTATGCGACCGGCGGAAACGGCGCGATCTACTATGGGCTGGGCGTCACCGAGCACAGCCAGGGCACCACCGCGGTGATGGCCATCGCCAACCTCGCCATGGTCACCGGCAATATCGGTCGCGAGGGCGTCGGCGTGAACCCGCTTCGGGGTCAGAACAATGTCCAGGGCGCCTGCGACATGGGCTCCTTTCCACACGAACTTTCCGGTTACCGTCACATCTCCGACGAGGCGACGCGTTCGATGTTCGAAGCCGACTGGGGTGTCGCCCTGGACGACGAGCCCGGCCTGCGCATTCCCAACATGCTCGACGCCGCCGTCGATGGCGTATTCAAGGCCCTGTACATTCAGGGCGAGGACATATTGCAGTCCGACCCCAACACCCACCACGTTTCGGCGGGCCTGGCGGCCATGGAGTGCGTGGTGGTGCAGGACCTCTTCCTCAACGAAACGGCCAACTACGCCCACGTCTTCCTGCCCGGTTCGACCTTTCTGGAAAAAGACGGCACCTTCACCAACGCCGAACGGCGCATTCAGCGGGTGCGCAAGGTGATGACGCCCAAGAACGGTTATGGCGACTGGGAGATCACTCAGCTTTTGGCCAACGCCATGGGGTTGGGCTGGGCCTACGACCATCCTTCGCAAATCATGGACGAGATCGCCCGTCTGACTCCGACATTCGCCGGCGTCTCCTTCGCGCGCCTGGACGAACTGGGTTCAATCCAGTGGCCGTGCAATGACGCGGCGCCGCAAGGCACGCCGGTCATGCACATCGGCGGCTTCGCGCGCGGCAAAGGCAAGTTCGTGGTGACCGAATATGTGCCCACCGACGAGAAGATCGGTCCGCGCTTTCCGCTGTTGCTGACGACGGGACGGATCCTCAGCCAATACAATGTCGGCGCACAGACCCGCCGCACCGCCAATGTCGTCTGGCACGACCAGGACGTTTTGGAGATCCATCCCACCGACGCCGAGGATCGCGGCGTTCGCGAGGGCGATCTGGTTCGTCTCAACAGCCGCGCCGGCGAGGTGGCCCTGCACGCCAGGATCACCGACCGCGTCGCGCCGGGCGTGGTCTATACGACCTTCCACCACCCCGACACCCAGGCGAATGTGATCACCACCGACTATTCCGACTGGGCGACCAACTGTCCCGAATACAAGGTGACGGCGGTGCAGGTTTCTCTCGCCAACGGCCCCACCGGTTGGCAGAGGCGGTCCGGCGAGCTTTCGCACCAGAGCCGGCGGATCATGCGAGAGCCGGCGGAGTGAGCGCCTCCGACGAAGACCACATCGCCACCACCAGCGATGAGCGCCTCGTCGTCATGGCCAACCAGATCGCACGCTTTTTCGCCTCTCAGCCCGGCGACGCGGCCGCGGGGGTGGCCAAGCACATCGCCGCCTATTGGGACCCGCGGATGCGCGCTCACATCCGCGCCCACGCCGCCGCCGGCGGCGCCGGCCTGGACCCGATCGCCAGCGATGGCGTGGCCGCGCTCACGCGGTAGCGTCAACGGCAGGAAGTTCAAGTCCACACCGGGCGCTGGCCCAGGGGCCAGTTCAAGAAACAACGCCGGTCGCAATAGCGTCCGCTATTTCATCCAGCTGGGCGTACCGGTTCCGGTCTGGGTAATGGCGTAGAGCACGAGAATGAACAGCACAGCCGCGACAACGACCATGATGATGCCCACGTAAGACTCAAGTTTTTCGGCGATATGTTTGGGTTTGTGGTGATGGACTACGGGCGCAGGCGCATCGTCGTGAAGCACTTCGGGTTCCATGGCGTCAGTCTCTCTACGGGTTCACGCATTCGGCGTTCGGCGCCGACGCGAAAGGCGCTCACTCACACTCGTCAGCCACGAGACGCACCTGACGATCCGTGAATCAGCCGGGCAATGACTGAGCGTAGGCTTGCGATTTGTGAAGGTCAACCGTCTTGGTTGCGACCATTTGGACATGAATACACGCCGTCGTCTGGGCGATTTTTATAGGCCGGCAACCGCTTACTTATTCACAACATTGCGGACGGAGTGGGCCGCCGACGCCGCGCGACATCGCCCAAGATGCGGGTTAAGAAGCGTTGTCATGCCCGCCGCCGCCGCCAACTCCGCCGCTCTGACCCGTCACGTGACGATGCTTTCAGTCGCCATGGCGCTGATCCTGGTGATCATCAAGGCCATCGTCTGGCTGATGAGCGATTCTGTCGCCCTTCTCGCGTCCATGGCCGATTCGGCGATGGATCTCGTGTCGTCGAGCGCCACCTTCTTCGCTGTGCGCTATGCCGCGACGCCGCCGGACGCGGAACACCGGTTCGGCCACGGCAAGGCCGAGGCCTTCGCCAGCCTGATCCAAGCCGGCCTCGTGTTCGCCTCCGCCGCTTTGATCGCGCAGGAGGCTGTTCATCATCTGCTCGCGCCGCAGCCGGTGACGCATGAAGGGTGGGCGATCACGGTCATGGTCGTTTCGATCATCCTCACGATCGGACTGTTGACCGCCCAAACGCGGCTGTTGCGCCGAACCGTTTCGGTGGCTGTGTCCGCTGATAGGACTCACTATGCCGCGGACCTCGCGTCCAACGTCATTGCCCTGATCGGCATCGCCGCGGTGGCCATCTTAAACGTGGTCAGTCTGGACGCCTTGGCCGGCGTAGCCGTCGCGGCGATTTTGCTTTGGGGCGCCATAAGCGTTTTTCGCGAAGCCTCCAGCGAACTCATGGACCGCGAACTGCCGCATGCCGACCGCGACCGAATCAAGACACTGATGAAGCAGGACCCAAGGATTACCGACGTGCACCAGCTGCGCACGCGCGCGTCCGGTCCGGTCACCCACATGCAGATGCACGCCGATCTCGACCCGGATCTCAGCCTCGAGGCGGCGCATCAGATCGTGGTGGCGGCGGAAAAGCGGGTGCTGACCGAATTCCCGACGGCGGACATATTGATCCATCCCGATCCGCGCGGCCGGGCCGAGCCTCACGGCGGAGCCTTCGCCGAATCCCACGCCGAAAGAAACGACGCCCCGTAAATACCCCGTTAGCGACGCGCGGCGCATTGTGGCCGATCGATGTTATTGGCTATAGCCGTGACCACCTTATGAGCCTCGTCCGTACCCTGCATCATTTTCCCCTCGACCCGGCGTCGCGCCAGGTCCGCCTGTCCTTGGGCGAAAA
>JANXUA010000037.1 GCA_025352085.1 Caulobacteraceae bacterium
GCCGAGATCGCGAAGGACCTCCAGCCGCGCCAGTTCCTTGTCGCTCATGATATGTAACGTCACCTGGAGGGCCTCCCGCGCAAACGAGGGAGGGTGACATGTCTAAATGGCACACTGCGACATTACTAAATGGGCGCTACAATTTTTTCGCGTCTAATATATATTATCAGAAATTATACACATCCGTTTTGAGACTCGGCTTGCCGGTTCGCGGCGACTCGCAATCATATGTCGGAACATCGCCCACGCGGACTTGCCTTCCATGCCCACCTTCTACGAGTTTTTCGCCGGTGGCGGCATGGCGCGGCTGGGTCTTCGCGCGGACTGGACCTGCGTCTTCGCGAACGACATCGATGCGCAAAAAGCCGCGAGCTACAACGCCAATCACGGCGATAACTCACTGACGCTTAAAGATATCCACGACGTGACGCCGGCCGAGCTCCCCGGCGTCGCCGACCTGATGTGGGGCTCGTTCCCGTGTCAGGATCTCTCGCGCGCCGGCGCTCGCGCGGGCCTGGACGCCGCGCGGTCGGGCACGTTCTTTCCATTCTGGGACTTGATCGGCGGACTGGCTCGGGAGGGCCGCGCGCCGAGGGTCGTGGCGCTCGAAAACGTCTGCGGGACCTTGACCTCGCGCGGCGGGCGCGATTTCGCGGCGATCTGCGAGACCTTTTCGAAGTTCGGATATCGCTATGGGGCACTGACAATAAACGTAAATTTATTTTTGCCTCAGTCACGACCACGCTTGTTCATGGTCGGCGTTCGCCAGGATGTCGCCATTTCGCAGGAGCTGGTGACGCCTGGTCCTAGCAATCAATTTCACCCCGAAGATCTTCGCCGCGCCATGACGATGGTGTCTCCAGCGGCGCAGGCAGACGCCGTATGGTGGGTCCTGCCCGCGCCGCCGATGCGCCGAACCCGGTTCGCCGACCTGATCGAGAGCGAGCCCAAGGGCGTCATCTGGCATTCCACAATCCAGACACAACGGCTTCTCGCCCTGATGACGCCCCTGCACCGCGCCAAGATCGCCGCCGCCCAGCGCACGGGGCGTCGCGAAGTCGGCGGCATCTATCGACGCACGCGCGTGGACGCGAACGGAGACAAGGTTCAGCGCGCCGAGGTTCGCTTCGATGACCTGGCCGGCTGTCTGCGCACCCCCGCCGGCGGTTCAAGCCGCCAGACCGTCATGATTGTCGAAGGATCGCGGATCCGGTCACGCCTGATCTCCGCGCGCGAGACCGCGCGGCTAATGGGATTGCCGGACGATTACATCCTGCCGGTGAGGTACAACGAGGCCTATCAATTGACCGGCGACGGTGTGGCCGTGCCGGTCGTACGGCATCTGGCGCGCTATCTCCTTGAGCCCCTGCTCGGCCGGACCGGCGCGGCGCGGTCGGCGGCCTAAGTTATGCGCCGGCCGTCGATTTGAACGACGGCAAGACTAAGGTTCCGGCCGCAAGCCGTTTCAGGGTTTTGACAAACAGGCCCGGCTCGGCGGCCATGACGCGGCTCTCCAGCGTCTCGGGCGTATCATACGGCGCCACCGGAATTTCGACCTGGGCGACAATCTTGCCGTGATCATAGTCGCGGTCGACGAGATGAACCGTGGCGCCGGTGAACCGGTCGTCCGAAGCTATGACCGCCTCGTGGACTCGGCGGCCGTACATGCCCTGCCCACCGTGCAGCGGCAGCAGCGCCGGATGGATGTTGAGGATACGCCCCGCGAACGCCTCAAGCGTCCTGGCGCCAAGCTTACGCAAATAGCCGGAAAGAATGATGTATTCGACATCGGCTTGCCGCATCGCTTCGGCGAGCTTCGCGTCGGCGGCGGCGGGGTCGCTCGCCGTCGGCATGTACCGGGCGGCGATGCCGTGTTCGCGCGCGAAGGCCAGCGCCGGCGCGGATTTGCGGTTGCTGACCACGAGGCGCGCCTGCGCCGCCAGGGCGCCGGCCTCGATGGCCGAGACGATCGCCCGCATACTGCTGCCGTTGTTGGAGGCGAGGAAGCCTAGCTTCATCAGTTCCCTACATCGCTCATTTCAACGCTGAACCGCATGCCGTCATAGGCCGGCTCAACGTCCGAGGGAAGCCGGCGAGCGAGTTCCGCGTAGTCCAGATCGATGTGCATATTGGTCAGGATCGCCCGTTTTGGCTTGACCCGTTTTATCCACGCCAACGTTTTGTCAACATGGGCGTGGGTCGGGTGGGGGGCGTAGCGCAGAGCGTCGACGATCCACACGTCGAGGCTCTCCAGAGCGGAAAACGACGCTTCCGGAAGATCGACGACGTCGCTGGAATAGGCCATATTTCCAAAGCGATAGCCGAGTGAGCGGATGGGACCGTGACCCTGATCGAAGGTCGTGACCGGGATAGCGCCGGACGGACCGTCAATTTCCCACGCGGCGCCGTGCGGCGGCGTGGTCCGCGCCTCGCCGATGGCCGGATAGAGCTCTTCACCGTGGAACAGATAGCGAAACCGATGTTCAAGCGACGCGCGGGTGACGTCGTCCATCCAGCAATCGATCCGCCGATGTTGTCCGAGGGCGAAGGCGCGGATGTCGTCTATGCCGTGGCATTGATCGGCGTGGTCATGCGTGAGCAGGAGACCATCCAGGCGTCGGGCCCCGGCGGCGGCGATCTGCAGGCGAAACTCCGGCGCTGCGTCGACGACGAGGGTGGTCTGACGCTCCGGCCCCTCCTCCGACAGCCGTCGCACCGAAAGCGAGCAGCGTGAACGGACGTTGCGCGGGTTGGCCGGGTCGCAGGCGCCCCAGTTGCCGTCGGCGCGCGGGACGCCGGCGGACGATCCGCAACCAAGGATCGTCACCTCCAGTCGCGCGGTCATGGTCGGGGGATCTTGTCGAAAAGATCGAAAAAGGCGTTGTGCGTCCTCTCTTCGGCCTCGGCGAGCGACCAGCCGCGAATATCGGCCAACGTCGCCAGCACATGGCTGACATACGCCGGCTCGTTACGTCGCCCACGCATGGGGACGGGTGCCAGATACGGGCAGTCGGTCTCGACGATGATCCGATCGGCCGGCATGTCAGCGATCACCGCGCGCACGTCGCCGGCGGCCTTGAAGGTGGCGATGCCGGAGACCGAAAACCATGCCCCCAGCGCCGAGAGTCGCCGCGCGAGCTGCGCGCCCGAGGTGTAGCAATGCATCAATAATTTGAACGGTCCGGCGGTGTATTCGCTTTCGAGAACGGCGCCCATCACGGCGTCTGCCTCCCGGGTGTGGACGACCAGTGGCAAGCCTGTGCGCCTGGCGGCATGGATATGGGCGCGGAACACCCTCTCCTGAACCTCGCGCGGGCTGAGGTCATAGTGAAAATCCAGCCCCGTCTCGCCGATCCCGACCACCTTCGGTCGACCGGCCAGCTCGCATAAGGCGTCGGCGGTAAGCAACGGATAATCTTTGGCTTCATGTGGATGCACCCCAACGGTCGCCCAGATGTCGTCGGCGCCGGTCGCCAGGGTGTTAACCGCGTCAAAGTTGGACAAACGATCACAGATTTCCAGCATCAATCCGACGCCCGCGGCGCGGGCGCGCGCGATTACCTCGGCGCGGTCGGCGTCGAATTGCGGCGCGTGCAGGTTGACGTGGCTGTCGATCAGCATGCCGTGCGCGGCCTCACGCCACGGCTTTCAGGCGCGATATCGCCGTGTAGAGCACGTCGGCGCGGTCGAGATTAATCGCTTCGGCCTGGCGCGGCAGGTCGACGAGATCGCTCCACACCTCGGCCCAACGCGCGGGCGGGGTCCCTGCCCCCGCCGCCACGTCGGCGGTTGCCCGAATGTGAACGTGCTCGGCCAAGCAGTCGAAAAACAACTGAAAACGCGCTATGCCGGCCGAGCCGCGAAAACTGTCGGCCAGGGCGAGCAAGGCCGCCTCATCGGTCTTCGGCAGACCTGCAATCACGGCACGGGCGACCGCGTCGACCTCCAGCGCGGCAACCTTCGCCAATTTCAGAGCTTTGCCCGGCGCGCCGCGCGCCATGGCGAGAAGCTGGTCGGCATCACTCTGGCCTACGCCAGCGCGGGTCGTCAGCCATACGCGGGCCGCGTCCGTCTCCGGTGGCGCGAACCGTAGGGCCCGGCAGCGCGACCGCACGGTCGCCAGCAGGCTTGCCGGCGCGTGCGATACCAGGAGGATCACTCCCCGCACCGGTGGCTCCTCGAGAATTTTAAGCAGGGCGTTCTCGCCGAAGCTGTTGAGGTCGTCCGCCGCGTCGACGATCGCCACGCGGTAGGGCGCCGAGGCTGGCGATTTGGCGAAGAATTCGGGCAGCGCGCGGGCTTCGGCGACCGGAATGTCCCGCCGTGGCTTGCCGTCTTCGACTTCGCGCTGCAGGACCAGAAGATCGGGGTGGGCGCGGGCGATGATCTGGCGCGAGACCGGATCGGCGGCGGCGGCGCCCAGCAGGCCTTCATCAGGCCGCGCGACAGCGCCCAGCAGACGCCGGGCCGCGCGATAGGCGAAGGTCGCCTTGCCGACACCCTCGGGACCGGTCAGCAGCCAAGCGTGGTGCAGCCGGCCCCGGCCCATGGCGTCGACGAACGCCCGTTCGGGCGCCCCGTCGCCGAGATAGTCGAACACCGTGCGCGGATGGGGCGTCTCCTCGCTCATGCGAGCCCAAGGCGCGGGGCGACCACGCGCCAGACCATCTCGGCCACCGACCCTGAGTCCGGTTGGCCGTCGATCAAGACGCAGCGTTCGGGTTCGTTGTGGGCGATGTTCAGAAACGCGGCGCGCAGGCGCTCGTGAAAGGTGATGTCCTTGGCCTCGAACCGCCCTTCCCCGCCCGCTCGCGCCTTGGCGCGCGCCAGGCCGACGGCGGACGGCAATTCGAATATGAGGGTCAGATGGGGGCGCACGTCGCCCAGAACGGACTCTTCCAGGGCGTTGATCAGGGCGTACGGCGCGCCGCCCCCGGCGCCCTGATAGGCCCGCGTGGAATCGGCGTAGCGGTCACAGACCACCACCGCGCCGCGCACCAGGGCCGGGGCGATCACCCGCTCGATATGATCGCGCCGCGCGGCGTACATCAGCAGGGTTTCGGAGATCGGCGACCAGCGATCGGTCGCGCCATTTACCAGGAGGGCGCGGATGGCCTCGGCACCCGGGGATCCGCCCGGCTCGCGGGTGCGCACGACGTCGCGCCCGCTCGCCTTGATCTTCTCGGCCAGAAGGACGGCCTGGGTGGATTTGCCGGCCCCCTCCCCGCCTTCCAAAGTGATGAAATACCCGCGCACCATGGCGGCGCACATTGGCCGGTTCGCGCCGCTTGTCCAGACCGGGAGCAGCCTTTCGGCTCAGGCGTCGATGTTGCTCACGCGCTTTGTCAAAACGGAACGGATGAAATCTCGGCGGCCTGGACGCTTCGCACCCGCGACGTCGCGGCATAGCCGCCTCTTGGCGCGGGACCGACATAACGCACCCTGACGCGTGCCATGCCAACGCCGTAGAATCCCAGGTCCTTGGCCGCTTGGCGCGACAGATCGATGATCCGGCCGCGCACGAAGGGCCCGCGATCGTTCACCCGAACGCGGATTTGCCGGCCGTTGTCGAGATTAGTCACCTCGACCAGACTGGGCAGGGGCAAGGTGGTGTGTGCCGCCGAGGCGATGTTCATGTCGAACACCTCGCCGTCGGCGGTCCGGTGATGTTGCTCCGCGCCGCCGTACCAGGAGGCCAGGCCCTGGCGGTCATAGTCCGGCTGGGCCTTGGGATAGTACCACACCCCGTCGATCTGATAGGGCCGCATGGTTCCGCCCTGACTCCCGGTCGCGCTCATCGGCGGCGTTGGCGGCGGCGCGGTAGCGCAGGCAGTGAGACCCGCCGCGGCAAACGCAAACGCCAGCGCCCTTGTGGGGCTCATCCCAAATAACTTCAGACTCGAGCGCACGACGCACCCCCGGCGACCGGATCGATGGGGCAAGTTGCGGCGCAAAGCCTTGCCATCCGGTTAAGCGGGTCTGGCTGGCCATGCCCGCGTTCAGCCGCTAGAAGCGCCCATCCGGACGGGTGGCCGAGTGGTTTAAGGCAGCGGTCTTGAAAACCGCCGTGGGTGGAAGCCCACCGTGGGTTCGAATCCCACCCCGTCCGCCACCTTACGCAGCGGTAGGAACTTCCTGGCCCTATCCGGCAAACCTCACCCCGGTCAGCGCCTCCGACACTTCCCACAACGCCGCGGCCTTGCCGCGGTCGATGGCGTGGGGGCGGACGCCGCTGAAGGGGAACATGCCTTCCCGCCAGACGGCGGCGATGTCGCAGTCTTCGCAATAGACGCCGCCCTTGCCGGCCAGTTGCGGCGAGGTCGCGCACCACACGCTGGTCGCGGCGCCCTGTTCGACGGTCTTGAACCCCGGATTGAGGTTGCCCTCCGCGTCATACCAGCCCATCGCCACCTGCTCCTCCATGGTCAGATGGCGTTGCAGGGGCGTGCGGATGCCGCCGGGGTGGACGGCGAAGGCGCGGATGCCCAGCGGTTCACCCACCGCGTCGAGATGAACGGCGAACTGGGCGTTGGCGGATTTGGCCTGACCGTAGGCGGCCCATTTCTCATACGGGCGTCGCTGGAAATTGGGGTCGTCCAGATCAACGCCGCCGCGGGCATGGCCGATCGACGAGAGCACGACCACGCGCGCGCCAGCGCCGCTCGCTTTCAGCAAGGGCCAGATCAGCGCGGTCATCTGGAAATGCCCCAGATGATTGGTGGCGAACTGGCTTTCATAGCCGCGCGCATCGCGGGTGAGAGCGTTTGCCATGATCGCCGCATTGTTGATCAGGATGTCGAGCTTCGGCGTCGCGGCGACCACTGTCGTGGCGAAGGCGTTGATCGAAGCCGGGTCGGCGAGATCCATCTGCAGAATGTCGACGCCCTCAATTCCGGCCAGATCGGTCGCGGCGACCTCTGGCCGGCGGGCGGCGACGAACACTTTGGCTCCGGCGCCGGCGAGGGCGCGGACCGTCTCAAGCCCCAGCCCCGAATAGCCCCCGGTGACGAGAGCGGTCTTACCGGTCAGGTCGATACCCTCGATGACCTCGGCGGCGGTGCTGCGCAAACCAAAGCCGCTCGGCAAAGGTTTTTGTTCGGTGGCCATGGGTTTCCTCCGGAATATGTTCCTGAGGATATACGGGGCCGCGAGGCTGACTGTATAGTGGACCGTCGCGCGATGTCGCCCGTTCGGAGTACCGCATGCCCCTCACCAGACGCCAATCGGCCATGAGCTTTTTGGCCCTGATCAGCGGTGCGTCATTGGTCGCGCCCAAGTCGTTGTGGGCCAAGGGCGCGCCGCCGCCGGAGGATGACGACGACGGGCCGCCGAATGTGTTCATCAGCCCGCACGGCCAGCCGTTCCGCGCGCGCGCCGGAGCGCCCTACCCCGTTGTCGACTGGTTCAAACAGGCGGACAAGAACGCCGACGGCAAAATCGGCAAGGCCGAGTTCCTCGCCGACGCCGAGGCTTTCTTCAAAGCCCTCGATCGCAATGGCGACGGCGTTCTGAGCCACTATGAAGTGACCCTCTATGAGCACAATATCGCCCCCGAAGTCCTCGGCGCGCGGGTGCAAGTCAGCGTTTCGGGCGGCGCGCGGTTTTGGCTGGCGCAAATGGACCGCCCCGCGCCGGTCGATCCGGGCGGCGGCTCCACGGAGGAAGACGCGCCGACGGTGAAGGAGCACCTGGATGATTCCGGTCAGGGCGCCGCGCCGTACAGCTTCTTCGAAGAGCCCGAGCCGCTGTTGGCGGCGGACCTGAACGTCGATGGAATTATTCGCAAGGGCAATTTTCTGAAGGTCGCGGGCGATCACTTTGCGGCGCTCGACGTCGATGACGTCGGCTATCTGACCCTGCAGAAACTACCCAAGACATCCATGCAGAAGTTGGTTGAAAAATCACAACATGGCCGACGGCGCGCTTAAGCGCGGTCAGCACCCCATGCGGGCAATGTCTCGCTTGGGCGAGGCGACGCGGAATACCGCATAGGCGGTTTGGCGCCCTCGCGGCGCTCCGCGAGACAGATATCCCAACGGCTCCACCTGGGCGAAACATCGACTCAACGCGGAGAGGGTGACCCGTCTGGGAAGATCAACAACAAGGCCGGGTTTCGAGAAATCAGGCGCGCCTCCGGGGTCAAGCGTCGTCCAGCGATCCCGCTCGGTCAGCTGGGTGATCGGCGCGTTGAGTTGTGGCTCATCGGCGAGTTCGGCGGCGACTCCATAGCTTGCGGCGCCGATCCACGCCCCGCCCGACGGACCCCGCAGGCGATCCAGATCGGTCGCGAACGTGGACCAGCCGCGAATCGGCGCCGCGACATCGGGAATGCCGCCAAGATCGCGCACGGAAATCAATATATAGATCAATGCAATGGCACCCATCGTTAATCCGAAGACGGGGGCCGCGAAGGCGAGACGTCGCCATACGGGGCGCTCGATCAGTCGCTCCGCCGTCACCGCCGCGATGACCGCGAGGGCCGGGTAGATCGGGGCCGGCCAATGGGCCTGAACCCGGTCGTGCAGACTGTGGATCAAAAGATAAAGCGCAAACGGCGCGCTCACGGCGATCAGGGGGCTGAGTTTCACCGAGCGCTCGTCCGCGCCGGCAGGCTTGACGACGGCCGCGGCGAGAAAGATCGCAATGATCGGATTGAGCAGCACGGCCTGGCCGACGATGAGCTCGATCAGATAGCGCGGCTCGAAGCTGTGGACAGCGATGCGCCCGAACTGTTTGTGAAAGGTCAGCCATTGGTGATTGGCGTTCCAAAGCACGTTCAGGCTGAACACCCCCACCGCAATCAGGCAGGCCAACCACGGACCAGGGCTGCGTAGCCGCCCGCTCCCGGACGGGATGACAGCCAGCCACAACAGCACGCCGGGCGCCAGGAACAGGGCCGAGTATTTCGACAGCGCCGCGAGTCCGGCCGTCAATCCCGCCGCCGCCCACCACCGCCATGTGCCGTCCCGCGCCGCGCGCAGGACACATGTCAGGGTCACGGTCCAGAACAGGCCAGCCGGCGCGTCGGGCACGGCCAGAAAGCCGCCCGCCGCGACCAGGAGCATGGCGTTGAACCAAACGCCGGCGCGCACGGCCGTGGTGCGGTCGGCGCCCACGAGGCGAGCCAAATCGAACACCAGAAAACAGGTCGCGGCGCTGGCGAGGATTGGCAGGAGGCGAACACCGAGCGCCGAATCGCCTGCGATGTGGCGTCCAAGCCAGATCCACCAGGCGATCATCGGCGGATGGTCATAGTAACCCAGCGCCGGCGCCATCGACCACAACCGGTAGTAGGCCTCGTCCTCGGTCAGATGAACATGTCCGGCGGCGATCAGGCGCGCGACCAGCATCGTCGCGGTCAGGGCGACCAGGGGCCAGGACGCCTCCCTGCCCGTCGCGCTTGGGTCACCAGACGGCGAGAGAGGCGCCGACATAGTTCCAAACCGCCCCGAACACCGCGCCGGCGACGCCGGCCAGCCACCACATATGCGGGTTGTGCAGGTGACGAAACACCAGGGCCGCGACCGCAACATTGGCGACCAGACCCACGCCGCACAGGGCGCAGAACCGGATGTAGCCGGTCAGGAGGGCCAGACCCCTTAGGCGTCGATCACGATAGGTGATCTGATTGTTGATGAGGAAATTGGTCGTCATCGCCGTAACCGCCGCGCACAACTGGGCCACGCCAAAGCCAAGATGCGCGATGAGAAACACCTTGAGCATTCCGATGTTGACGATCAGGCCGCTCGCCCCGACCATGAAAAACAGCAAAGCGCGCGGCGGCACGATATTGCCTGAGAACCGCGCGAGAATGAGACCCAGATACTCCAGAACCACACCGCCATCGAGTTTGCTCTCGCCACTGTGGCGATGGGCGAATACGTAAGGTAGTTCCAGAATATTCAATGGTTTATCCTGGGAAGCGATAATGTCGAACAGGATCTTGAAACCGTTGGTGGAAAGCCGCGGGGCGACCTTATCCACCACCTCCCGGCGGATCATGAAAAAGCCGCTCACCGGATCATTGACCTCCGCCTTGAGCACCAGCCGCGCGAGGCGGCTCGCCAGACGGCTTCCGAGGCCCCGCAGCCGTGAGAGACCTTCGTCGGCGCTGCCCCCGCCCATGTACCGGCTCCCGATCACCAAGTCCGCGGCGCCCGATTTCACCGACGCCAACATCAACGGGAGCAAGGTTTCGTCATGCTGTAGATCGGCGTCCATCACCGCGACAATAGGGGTGGAACTGGCCATGATCCCTTCTATCACCGCGCCGGCCAGCCCACGTCGGCCAACGCGTTGCAGACAAAGCACGCGATCATCCGTCGTCGCGATCGCCTTGACGGCGGCGGCGGTGCCGTCGGCGGAGCTGTCATCAACAAAGATGGCTCGCCACGCGATCCCCTCCAGCGTACGGCGCAGCCGCTCGATCAGGGGCGCAACGTTTCCGCGCTCATTGAATGTGGGGATCACCACCGTCAGATCAGGGATCGATTCCAAAACGCGGGGCAGGCTCCTTGATGCGCATGAATGAGTATCGATTCGCGCGACGATCTCCTAAACCATAAGGGATCGTTCGAGATTGCAGGAGCGCAAAGACGTTGAGGCAGAATGTCCGGTGAAACGCTTGTGGATGCGCGCGGCCATCGGTGTCCAGTGCCGACCCTGCGATTGCGCCGCGTCGCCGCGAGCGCGACCGCGGGCCAATTGATCCGCTTGCTGGCCGACGACCCACTGGCCAGGATCGACGTGCCCCATTTCGCGGCGCAAGCCGGATTGACGATTGTGGAATCGACGACCGAGGGGGCCGAGTTCAGCTTTCTGCTGCGAGCGGGCGCCTAGAGCAAAAACCGTTCATACGGAATCGCCCGAACGGGAATAATTTGCTCTAGATTCAAAAGTGGAGCGCCTGAATCAACGTGTGCATCCGTTCCGTGCAAACGCGTCAGGCTCTAAACGGACGCGCGGCGCGCCGTTGGGGGGAACGGCGCGCCACCAGGAGTTAACGTCCTGATCAATGACCGCCGCAACGAGGGACGGGGAAGCGCGACGGCCATCAACATTGCCACTATGGTCCCGCTTGGCTGAACCCAAAATGAACGATTCAGGCCATCGCGCCGGATGACTGCAGTTCGTCGATTTGCGACACCGAAAGTCCCCAATCGGCGAGCGCTAGGCGGTTATGCGCCCCGATCGCCGGCGGAGGTCCCGCGATCGCGCCGGGCGTGGCGGAGAACCGCGGCGCCGGCGCCGGCTGCATCACCCCGGCCACTTCGACAAAGGTCTGCCGCGCCACATTGTGCGCGTGCCTAGGCGCCTCATCGAGGTCGAGAACCGGCGCGAAACAGACATCGCTGGCGTCCATGATCGCGCACCACTCGTCGCGGCTTTTCCGCGCGATGACCTTGGCCAGGCCCTCGCGCAGGACCGGCCATTGGTCGCGATCCATCTGGGCCCTAAAGGCTGGATCGGTGATGCCGGTCTTTTCCAGCAACAGGGCGTAGAACTGCGGCTCGATCGAGCCGATGGAAATCCACCGGCCGTCCGCGCACTGATAGGTGTCGTAAAAGTGCGCCCCGCCGTCGAGCAGGTTAGACCGCCGCTCATCCTTCCACATCCCGGCGCCCTTGAAACCGTAAAACATGGCCATCAGGGAGGCGGCGCCGTCGCTCATGGCGCAGTCAATGACTTGTCCCTGACCGGTCGCGCGCGCGTGGATCACCCCGGCGAGCAGGCCGAACGCCAGATAAAGGGCCCCGCCGCCGAAGTCACCCACCAGGTTAAGCGGCGGGACGGGCTTGTCGGTCGTGCCGATAGCGTGCAGGGCGCCGCTGATGGCGATGTAGTTCATGTCGTGCCCCGCCGCCTTGGCGTAGGGGCCGGTCTGGCCCCAGCCGGTCATCCGCCCGAACACCAGCTTGGGGTTGCGCGCCAGGGCCACGTCGGGGCCGAGACCCAGGCGCTCCATCACGCCGGGACGAAAGCCTTCGATCAGGCCGTCGGCGGCCTCCATCATCGTAAGAACGGTCTCGATGGCGGCGGGGGCCTTGAGGTCGAGCGCCACCGATCGCCGACCACGCGACGTCACGTCGGACGGCGAGGCGCGTCCGGACCCCTTGCGGTCGATCCGCACAATATCCGCGCCAAGGTCCGACAGCAGCATGCCGCAAAACGGACCGGGCCCGATACCGGCGAACTCAAGAACTTTTAATCCCGAAAGAGGTCCCTGACCCATGATCCGATATCCTTCCCGTGTTCCACGACTAACTGAATGGAAAGCCACTCTGCGGTCTTCCCCCAACGGAACGGAAGCGGCCCCATTCAGTTACTTTGGCAGAACCAGCGCCGGGTCGATGGGTCTTGCCTTGTCCGTCGGTCGTGGCGCATAGCGAATTTCAAAATGGAGCTGTGGCTCGGTGACGCCGCCGCTCTGGCCGACCTGGCCGATTTCATCACCCTGCATCACCGATTGGCGCATGTGCACAAGGGCTCGATCAAGGTGGGCGTAGGCCGTAACCCAGCCATCGGCGTGTTTGATCAGCACCAGATTGCCAAAGCCCGGCACCTGGTCGCCGGCATATACGACTTCACCCGATGCGGCGGCGTGGACGGACGTTCCTTGAGCGGCCTTGACGTCAATCCCGTCGTTCTTGCGTCCGACGTCCTTCACACCAAAGGGTGAGAGGATCTCGCCCTGGACCGGCCAGATAAATCGCCCCCGACCCGACGCGATGACGTCCGCCGGCGGTGGTGCCGTGGGCTGCGTGGTTTGATAGCTCGTGCTCGGACGGTAAGGCGTTAGGGTGGCTTGCGTTCCCGCCGCCTGCTCCTCGGCGCGGCGGCGCGCACCGGCTTCCAGCGCCGCCCGGCTCGGAACATAGGGTCCGGCAGACAGCACGCTGGAAGACTCGCGAGGCGCCCGGATCGGTCGATATGTCGGCCGCGCCTCAATGTATTCCGCCGCCAGCCGAGTCGCACCGTGATCCTCGAAGTGGGCCGGCAGGGCGATCTTGTCTCCGCCACGCAAACGCCCGCGGGCCGGCAGGTTGTTGAGATCCGACAATTCGCCGACGCCGACGCCAAATCGCTTGGCGACGCCCGCGAGCGTGTCGCCGGATTCGGCCACATAGGCCTTTTCGATCGGAATCTTCAGATGCTGGCCGGGCCGCAACGCATTGGCCGATTTCAGGTCGTTCGCGTCGACGAGCGCATCGGCGGTGGTCTGAAAATCGCGCGCGATGGCGAACAGGTGATCGCCTTTGCGCACTTCATAGTCACGGAACATGCGCGTCGCCGAAACCACCCTGCCATTGGTGACCAGGCGTCCTTCGGCTCGAACTCGCGGCGGGGGCGGTGTATGGGGTGTCGGAACGGCTGCGGACTCGGCCGCCGGCGGCGCGCTCGAGGGCGCGGACGAGGCTCCAATCGGCGGCAGAGGCTTGCTGCCGACGGCAGCCGCGGACGCGGGACCTCGAATGCCCTGATCGGTCACGACCGGCGCCGCCATCGTTGGTGACGCGGCCTGCGCGATGGTCGGGTCTCTGGGTTGCACGGGCGCCTGCAAACGTTCGGCGGCGCTGATCGGATAGGCGGGGGTCGCGCAGGCCGAGAGTCCGGCGCACAGGCTCGCCAGCCCCGTTCCCAAGATCAACATCCGCCGCATGGCCGCTCCATTCATTGCACCCGTCGTCTTAAGGGCTCGCAGCTTAATCATGAATTACAACGCACGGCCAAACCGGCCGGCTCCTTGGAATGATTGCATGGATATTTCCTAAAGCTCCCGCGCCACGCCTTCCAGCAAGGGCACAAAGCGCACCTCGCACAGGACATCGACGGAAAAGCCGCCTTTGCCGTCGCCGGCGTAACGACATAGCCGTTGCACCGGGCCCTTCCCAATCGGCGCGACCAGGACGCCGGACGGCTTGAGTTGTTCGAGCAGGGTCTTGGGCTCTTCCGGCGCCGCCGCCGTGACGAGAATGCGGTCGAAGGGCGCCTGTTCGGGCCAACCGAGAAAACCGTCGCCGAATTTAGTGATGACATTGGTCAGGTGCAAACTTTTGATCCGCTCCTCGGCCGCGCGCAGCAAGGTGCGGTAGCGCTCAATGGTGTAGACCAGCCGCGACAGCCGCGCCAAAACCGCCGTCTGATATCCCGACCCCGTCCCAATCTCGAGCACCCGCGCGCGCGGCTCCAAGGTTAGGGCTTGGGTCATCAGGCCAACGATGTAAGGCTGGCTAATGGTCTGCCCGCAGGCGATCGGCAAGGCCGAGTCTTCCCACGACCGATCCTTGAACAATTCAGGCGTGAAGAGATCGCGCGGCGTGCGCTCGATGGCGGCCAACACCGCGGGGTCAGTGACGCCCTGCGACCGCAGGCCGAGAATCAGCTTGGCAAGCTGCATGTCGTGCTCGCCCGGATCGGCGCCGCCGGCGTCCCTGGTTTTGCGGGTCATGTCGCGGGCCCCGCCACCGACGCAGGTTCAGCCAAGGCGGAGGCAAGCGTCACAATAGTGTCCGCGTGGGTCAAATCAATGTGAAGCGGGGTAACGGAAATTCGACCATCATAGGCGGCCCGCAGGTCCGTGCCCGCCGCCGGCTGCGACGGCTGATTGCGATATCCCACCCAATAGTAAGATCGACCCCGAAGGTCGGTGCGATGCTCCGCGTAACGGTTGCGCAAATCGCGAAATCCCTGCCGCGTCACCTCCACCGCCGCCGCCCAGTCGGGCGGTCGAATTGGGAAATTGATGTTCAAGATCACACCGGTCGGCCACCCGGCCTTCAACAGGCGCGTTACCAGATCGGCCCCGAACGCCTCGGCCGTCTGAAATTCGGCCGGATCCTCGCGTCGTTCCGGTCCGCGCATCTGCGACAGGGCGATTGAGGGAATCCCAAGCGCCATGCCTTCGATGGCCCCGGCCACGGTGCCGGACATGGTCACGTCTTCGCCCGCGTTGAGGCCATAGTTGACGCCCGACAGGATTAGGTCCGGCTTCTCACCGTCGACCAATTCCTGAACGGCCAGCATTACGCAGTCGGTCGGCGTCCCCAGCACCGCGAAATGGCGATCATCGATAGTCCGCACGCGCAACGGCTCCGAAAGGGTCAGCGAGCGCGCCTTGCCCGATTGTTCGGTTTCCGGCGCGCACACCCAGACGTCATCAGACAACGCCCGCGCGATTCGCTCCAGAGCCGCCAGACCGGGCGCGTGTATGCCATCGTCGTTGGTCAGAAGAATTCTCATCCCGCGGTCGCGCCGATGCGGGTCACGCCGCGCATATACGGGTGCAGTGCCTGTGGGACGCTGATCGCCCCGCCCTCGTCCTGATAGGTTTCCATCACCGCGACCAGCGCGCGCCCGACCGCCAGCCCCGATCCGTTAAGTGTGTGGACAAAGCGGGTGCCCTTTTCGCCCGCTTTTTTGCAGCGCGCCTCCATCCGGCGAGCCTGAAAGTCTCCGCAATTGGAACAGGAGCTGATCTCGCGCCAGGTCTGTTGCGACGGCAGCCACACCTCAAGATCGTAGGTCTTGCGCGCCGAAAACCCCATGTCGCCGGCGCACAGCAGCATGGTGCGGAACGGCAACTCAAGGCGTTTGAGCACCGCCTCGCCGCACCCGACCATCCGGTCATGCTCGGCTTCGCTGTCCTCGGGCGTAGTGATGGAGACCATCTCGACCTTGTGGAACTGGTGCTGGCGGATCATGCCGCGGGTGTCGCGCCCGGACGCGCCGGCTTCGGAGCGAAAACACGGCGTCAGCGCGGTCATCCTCAGCGGCAGGGCCTCCTCAAGCGTGATCTGACGGCCAACGAGGTTGGTCAGCGACACCTCGGACGTCGGGATCAGCCAGCGGCCATCCGTGGTCTGAAAGGACTCCTCGGCGAATTTCGGCAATTGCCCGGTGCCGAACATCGCCTCGTCTCGCACGAGCAAAGGCGGTGAAATTTCCGTATAGCCATGCTCCTGGGTCTGCATGTCTAGCATGAACTGGCCAAGCGCCCGTTCGAGACGCGCCAAGCCATCCTTCAGCACCACGAAACGCGCGCCGGAGATGCGACTGGCGGCCTCGAAATTCATCATGCCGAGCGCGCCGCCCAAGTCCACATGATCCTTGGTCAAGGCGTGAGCCGTCGGGGCGCCCCACCGCCGCA
>JANXUA010000050.1 GCA_025352085.1 Caulobacteraceae bacterium
TGAACGCGTTGGGGCAGGGGGCGTAGACGCTTACAACCTTTTGGAGGCGATTGGGCGTGACTGCGTCGGGGCCTTGCAGTTTCTTCCTGACCGTGCCCCGCCGCCTGTCGTAGGCGGCGTCGACGGCCATCCAGTCTCAGACGACGAGATCGGCCACATTCTCGGCAATCTGGCGCGCAACCCGCTTGGCCTCGCCCGCGACGACGATTTCCGCATCTCGATCGCCGGCGCGCAGGAAAAGACCGCCTTCCTCAGGCGTGATGGTCAGTGGTTGCGCCCGAGCGGCTCGACGCCGACTACCCACATTTTCAAGCCGCAGATCGGACAACTGCCGAACGGCATCGACCTCTCAAACTCCGTCGAGAACGAATATCTCTGCCTCACACTGACCGCCGCCCTCGGCCTGCCGACGGCGAAGGTCGAAATGGGAACCTTCGACGATAAGCGCGTCTTGATCGTCGAGCGCTTCGACAGGCTGGTCACGGCCGATCGCCGCCTCATCCGCGTGCCGCAGGAGGATTGCTGTCAGGCGCTCTGCGTCCCATGGACGCGGAAATATGAGAGTGACGGCGGCCCCGGAATTCCGGCCATCCTCAAACTGCTCAATGGCAGTGATATGGCGGCCTCAGATCAACGCTTGTTCTTGAGAGCCAATCTCGCTTTCTGGCTGCTCGGCGCGACCGATGGGCACGCCAAGAATTTTAGTGTCTTTCTCTCGCCCGGCGGAGGTTATCGCCTGACGCCGCTCTACGACATCGTCTCGGCCGAGCCGAGCCTCGCCGGCCGCCAACTTCGCCAAAACCAGATGAAGCTGGCGATGGCGGTCGGCAATAGCCGCCACTACGCCATCAACACTGTCGTTCCGCGGCACTTTGTCGAGAGCGCGGTCAAGGGCGGCATGGGACGAAAGTCGGCGATCGAGGTCATCGAGGATCTGTACGAGAACGCGCCGGCGGCCCTGGATCGAACCCTCAACGCATTGCCCGACGGATTTCCGGAGCACATTGCCACAACGATCGCGGGCGCCTTGCGTCGGCGGATCGAACAGTTGCCGCGCGTCCACGAGGCGGCCGCATCATCACAATATGAAACGGACTAATTGTGAAGGTCCGTAAATTTGGCGGCGGCAAGGTCTACCCGCGCTCGGATCGCCTCGTCAGCCTCGGTGTGGGTCGCCAAGGTCAGATACACGTTGCCCGATGACTGTCTGAGGAAAACGATCCACTCGCCTGTTACCCGACCTTGACGGTGGCGCGCCTCGTGGCCCCCGAGGACGATTCGGTGGGCAAGGAGAGCGACCTTCTTATCGGTCGGGATCGACTCGTCGGCCGCCACATCCTCGACAAGAGTTCCAAGCCGCTTGGCATTCCAGTGATTCGCGAGGTTTTGGACTATGAAGGCTGGCGTGGAAAAATGCTTGTGCCAGAGACCTTGCAGCACCGGTCCCGAAAAGGGTGTCGCCGGCTTGGTGGAGGAGGGACGGGTCGTCGGCGCGCTTTCGAGCGCACCGATCTCGTCATAGACGGCGAAGACATCAAGCGTGCGGTTGAGCGTATGGGCGGTCAATTGATCAACCAGCCGCCGCGAACAGCGGCCCGTGACAAGTTTGATTCCAAGCCAACCTTCCACTTCTGCGCGGCGGTATTCCGGTTTGGTCGACATTTCCGCTCCGGCTTTCGGGACGGGTCCACCAGAGAGCGTAAATAGTCATCGCAAGAGTCTGCCTCAAGACCCTGCCGGTAGAAGTAAGAGCCATAGCGGGGGCCGCCAGGGCCCGGCCCCGCTCCGTTCTCCAAAATGGCGGGGCCGCGCGTTGCCGCCGCAGCGCAAGTCAATCAGAGATGGCCAGAGACCCGCGCCAGCTTTTCCTGCAGGCGTGGAAGCCGAGTGGATTTGACGCCCTTCAACCATTCCGCCGGCGTCATCGCGGGATTTTTCAATCGCGCCCGCATGGCCGCCGCGGCGGCGATGAATCCTTCCGGGTCTTCGTCGAACAGCGCGCAGAGGACGTCATCGGGTGTCCGGGCCATGATGCCCAAACCATCCAGCGCCGATGGGGGGAAGTCCTTTGTGTTCCACGTGACGATAACGCCGGCGCCGGCGCCGACAGCGGCCGCGAGGACGTGGCGATCCTTGGCGTCGGGAAGTCTTGCTTCCTGAAGCACTTTTCGAGACTCCGGCGCGCGCCAGTCCGGCACGACGGTCCGCATGAGCCGGAGGATCTTCGGCCCATTTTCAGGCATCTGGGGATAGAGCCGTGCCCAGACGTCGCGGAATTCCGCTTCGATTGAAAGGCTCCAGTGGATCGGCAAGCCACGCTTGCCCAATTCGAGGAAGAAATCTCTTTGAAAATAAGGGATTAGAACATTCGTATCGAGAATATACCTGGTGACCATTTGAAGGGATTTTTTGTGCGTTCGCGCGGTTATTTCATCGTCATGGCAAATTAGCCTCACAGCGTGAGTTAGTGTGCAGGGTGAAGCGCCGCCGAGCGGCGATGGCGTTACATCATCTCATCGTCAAAGCTCCCGATCTCACGCGCATGACCGATCGCGTCCTGGCCCAGGGCGGAAAGTTCGTCCATTGCCGCATCCTGATCACGCCGAAGCGACCGCTCAAACGCCATCAAGTCGGCGATCCGCACACGCCTGTGCTTGCCGGGCTTGCGAAACGCAATTCGCCCGTCGTCCATCATCTTGACGACCGTCGGCCTGGACAGCTTCAGGTAGGCGGCGGCCTCTTGTGTGCCGATCTCCTGGTCTGACGTCGACACCAAAGGGGTCTTGCCTTCCGCGTAGGCCGCCAGCAAAGTTTCCACCTCACGCACGACGCGGGGCGGCAGGGCGTAGTTGGAGCACTCCGCCCCAACATAGAGGGCGCCGCCGTTGCGCAGGCACGCCAAGGCGTCCCGCGCTGCGGCGCGATCGGGCGTGGGAACGATCTTGCCTAGCTTCTGAGTTCTCATCATCGCTCCTATATAGATCAAAACGAAAAAAACGAAAGACCCGTGCTTCGTCTTTTTCGTTTGCCTGGGTCTTGAGGCGATCGATCCACCGCCGGGTCGGCCGGTCTCACGCCGCCTTGGCCATCACGCTCATCGCCGGCCATTTGGCTAGCACCCTTCCCAGGACCTCGCCACTGACCGGGCAGAAGAGCCGCGGCTGATAGTTGATGATCTCGACATTGCACCCGAGCGCCTGGAACGCGCCCCGCTGCGCGCCGGCGCCGACCACCTCGATCCGCCAGGCGTCCATCACCCGGGCGCGGCGCAGCCAGAACCCCCCGGCGATGGCGATCGAGGCGCCGTCGGCGAGGATCATCGCTTCGG
>JANXUA010000058.1 GCA_025352085.1 Caulobacteraceae bacterium
ACCCGGCTAACAAGCGCGAAATCATCGCGGACGCCAAGCTGAAGCCGGTGTTCGGCGGTAAGGACAAAGTCGATATGTTCGAGATGAATAAGCATCTCGCCAAACATCTGAAATAAGATCGGAGCCGGCGCGCCGGGAAACCAGTGCGCCGGACTCTCGGTGAATTTGCGGAGGAGGCGCGCAGTCCGCCACGGCGGACGGTGCGATCTGTCAAATATCTCGGCGAAGATAAACTCCTGAATCGCGAGAGGCGTCGGATGTCGGCGCGCTCTGCGTCGGTCGGAGCCTCCGCCGATGAATTTTCTCGCCGCCTCATCGTCGGTCGACGCGGTTGCTCTTCCGACGCCGCCTTGGGATATCGACACGCGACAGCCATTGCGCCGCCGCCTGCCGGACGCGGCGACGCCCTCGCGCTGCCCCGCTTGGACCGACGCCTCGAGGCTCCTTTCGACCTTTACGCGCGATTGATCGTGGAGAAGTGTAACATTTTAGCGTAGCTGAGATGGTTACGTCGAAGGTCCGACCGAAGGTCCAGATCATGTCGCCACAATCCAACGCGCACGCCGCCTCGCCCTGGAGCCCGTTCGAAGACTGGTCGCCCACGTTACTCAAGGCGAAAGTCTACGAACAGATCCTTCTGGACATCATTTTCGGCGAATTGCCACCCAGTAGTCGGCTGGATGAAGCGGCGCTCGTCAAGCGCTACGGGGCTGGGCTCGCCGGCGTACGCGACGCCCTGGCCCGGCTTGCCCTTGAGGGCCTGGTCGTTCGCCGCGCGCGCGCCGGCACCACGGTGGCGCCGATCGATCTGGTGGATGTGCGCCAGGCCATTGATGCGCGGCGCCTGATCGAACCGCACTGCGCCGCCCTGGCCGCCGCTCATGCCCTGCCCGAAGACGTCGCCGCCATGCGCGCGGCCTTCGCCGATGCCGACCGGGCGATCAAGGCGCGCGACATTCGCGCGATCGTCGACATGGACCAACGCTTCCACGTCGCGATGGCTCAAGCCTGTCGCAACGCCACCCTGGCCCGGATATTGATCCCCCTGCAGCACAAGGCGACGCGCTTTTGGGTCTATTCGATGAAGGAAGACACCCCGGCCGAGCAGATGGCGGAAGTCCGCCGACATTTGAGGATCGTCGACCTGATCGCCGCCCATGATGTCGAGGGCGCGCGCGCCGCGGTCGTCTCGATCCTTACCGAGTTCACCCAGATCGCCAAGCGCGCGGCGAGCACACCCTAAAAAATATTTTATGTAACATTTCACTATGTATTGTTTTTGACGCTAGGTCATCCGATAGCCTTGTCGCCGACCGGTTCCCCGCCCACGCGCGGGCGCGCCGTTGATGTTGACCGAGGGGCGCAATGGCCGATCACCGCATTACCCTTTTCGCAGCGTCTCTCTGCGTCTGGGGCCTTGGCGCGACGGACGCGCTCGCGGCCGCGCCGGCCGATGCGCCGGGCGTCAACGAGATCGTCGTCACCGCCGATCGCGCCGGTCTGCTTGAGCGCCGGCCCAACGACCTGCTGTTGGGTTTGAGCAAGGCCCTGATCAATACGCCCCGGTCGGCAAGCTTCGTCAGCGCCACCACTCTTGACCGTTACGGGATCCTGACCCTCGACAAGCTCACCGCCGTATCGCCCAGCACCAACACCGCCAGCTTCTATGGCGTGGCCGGTTCGGTGGATATTCGCGGCACCCTGGCGGAAAACTATTTCAGGGGGTTCAAGCGGATCGAGAACCGCGGCACCTATTCCACCCCGATCGGCGACGCCGCCCAGTTGCAGATCGTGCGCGGCCCGCCGGAACCGGTTTTTGGCCCCGGCAAGGTCGGCGGCTTGGTCAACTTCATCCCCAAGTCGGCCAACGACCAAGGCGCCTATATCACCAAGGCGACCGGCGAGATCACCTTGACCGGCGGTAGCTATGACAAGAAAAACGCCACCGCCCAGGCGGGGGTCCCGCTCAATCTGGGCGCCGCGCGCGGCGGGCTTTATGTCTACGGCGAGATCGAGGATTCGGGCAGCTTCTACAAGGGCGTCCACCCGCGACGGCAGACCGGTGAGCTCTCGGCTGATTTCGATCTGGGCGGCGGATGGACGACCAGCCTGGACGCCATGGTGTTCCACTCCACCGGCGATGTGCAGACCCCGGGCTGGAACCGCCTGAGCCAGGGGCTGATCGATAGTGGGACCTATATTACCGGTCGCAATAGCGTGCTGGTCGACGCCAACCACGACGGACGTCTGGAGCCGACCGAGGTCAGCCCCGGCGGATTCTATCCGTTCACGACCTCGCTTTACACGCCCTATTTCGGTTTCCCGCCAGCGATCGATCCGCGGTTTGTGCTCGACACCGGCGTGGGAACGACCAAGCTCAGCCCGCGCACGGTGTTCATCAGCCCGGCGGACTTTTCCGACACCAACACCCAGACCGTCTACTTTGACTTCGCCAAGGATCTGGGCGCCGATCGATCGATCAGGCTGCAGCAGTTTTTCGATCGTTTGAGCAATCAGCGCTTCGTCAGCTACGGCTTTCCCGCCGACTATCGCGCCTGGACCGAAGAGACGCGGCTGACCGTGACCGTGCCGTTTGCGACGCCAAATGGTTCTGTCGTCACGAAAAACCTGTTTGGCGTCGCGGATCGCTATTATCGTGGTGAAAAGAAGGAAACCTTCAACAGCGGCTTGATCTCGGTGGACCGACGCGACCTTGCCTTTGGTCCGACGCCGACCGACATCTTCGATTCGCCGTTCAACCACTCGCCCGGCGGACTGGGTTGGGAAACCGACGTCCACAGCCGTTGGAATGATCTGGGCGTGTTCGAAATCAGCGACATCACCGTCGGCGGCCGACTCAATCTGATCCTGGGCGGGCGGTTCGACCACTACACGGCGACGTCCAGCGACACCGGTATATTCATTTTTGGTCCGCCGACCTGGAAGACCGGGCTGTCGGGCGCGACCAACAAGTGGACCTACACCGCCAGCGCGTCATACAAATTGGGCTGGGGCTTGATGCCCTATGTCACCTATGACCGCGCCGCCGCCTTGGAGGTCGAACAGGCCGGGGATATCAAGCCGGGCAATCTGCCGGGCGGCTTCGTGTCCAATTCGACCCTCGCTGAAGCCGGCCTCAAGGTGCGGCTGCTGCAAAATACCCTTATCGGTTCATTCGACGTCTATCGCCAGACGCGCACTCAGTTGAGCGGCTTGACCGGCATCACCCAACCCACCCTCGGCAAGGGGTTCGAATACGAGGCGCGCTATGTGGCGACCCGAAATGTCAGCTTCACCCTCGCCGGCGACCTGCAGCACACCGAAATCATCGGACCCGATCACAGCGTCGTCTATCTGCCGGCCTACGCCGTGGGCGTGGACGGCTTTGGCGGCGCGTTTCTCAGCTTTGATTTTTCGAAATGGGGCGGCCAGCCGGGCAATTACAACGACAGCCTCGTTCCGCATGCGACGGGAAGTGTGTTTGGAACCTACACCAGCGACGAATACGTCTGGGGCCGCTGGGGCGCGACGGCGGGCGCGAGCTATGCGTCCAAGACTTCCGGCACGATTCCGAACGCGGTGGTCTATCCCGCCTACACCCTGGTTAATATGTCGGCCTTCGTCAGCCGGGGGCCGTACACCGTGATTGTCAACGTCGAGAACCTGTTCAACAAGCTCTATTTCACGCCGGATCAGGATGTATACGCCAACGTCGCGGCCTTGCCGGGCCGCGGACGCGAGTGGCGCGTCACGCTGAAACGAAAATTCTAAGATCGAATGACCGAGTCGCCGCCCCAAGCCGCAAACGCCTGGCGCCCGTGGCTTTTGCTGGCGGTGTTCAGCCTCGTCGCGTTCGTGGTCAACGCCTCGACCTTCTACGCCCTCGGCGTCGTTCTGCCGGACATGGTGCGTGACGAGGGCTGGAGCTTCGGCGTCGCCGGGTTCGGCTTCACCATTCTGGGCGGTGCGGTCGGGTTGTCGTCCTTTCTACCGACCATGCTCATTCAGCGTTTCGGTGTCCGCCTTACGGTGCTGACGGGGACTGGCGCGATGATCGCCGGCTTTGCCTGTCTGGCCTCCGCGCACGGCCTGATGCTGTATTTCCTCGGGGCGGCGCTGTGCGGGATCGGCTATCAGATGATGGCCTTCATTCCCGGAACGCATGTCATCGCGGCGGTGTTTCAAAAGCGGGCGAGGCCGCTGGGGATCTACTTCATGGTTACCTCGATCGGCGGGATCGCGGGACCGGCCCTGGCGCTCGCCGTCATGCACGGGTCGCACGACGACTGGCGTCTGCTGTGGAGGTTGCAAGCGCTCGCCACCCTGGCGGTTGGGGTTCTCTGCGCCGTCACGGTCGGCGGACGGCAATGGTTCATCGACGCCGCCGACCAGACTGACTCGGCCGTCGCCGCCGAGATCGCCAAGCCCGTCCGCCAAGGGGTCTGGCGCACTGCGCGGCCGTGGACGGTTAAAGACGCCTTGCGGACGTCGCAGTTTTACGTCTTGCTGGCGGCCTATTTCGCGCATCTGCTGGTGGGCGTGACCGTCGCGAGCTGGTCGGTGGCTCATTTGACCGAACGCGGCGTCACGACCACCGCGGCGGTCGCCATGCTCAGTCTCGAAGCCCTATTGCAGACCGCCATCCGCGCCCTGGGCGGACTGGCCGGCGAGTGGATCGAACCGCGCTTTCTGTTGGTGTTCGCCCTGGTGGCGCTGGCGGTCGGATCGTCCGCGCTCGCCGTCGCCCACGACTATCCGATGATGATCCTCTATGCGGCGGGCTGCGGGGTAGGGTTCGGGTTGACTGCATTGGCGGTGACCCTGTTGCTGCTGAATTACTACGGTCGCGCCCACAATCTTGAGCTCTTCTCGTTGACCTGCTTGATCGGGGCGGTCTCCGCCCTGGGTCCCACCCTCGGCGGCTGGGTGCGCGACCTGACCGGAGGCTTCGCCTCGACGTTTCAGATCTACGCCGTCATCGCCGCCGCGGTGGCGATCGCGGCGATCATCATGCGACCACCTGTCGCACCTAGCGGACGTTAAATAATGTCAACCCGGACGAACTTGGCTTGGCGGGGGCTTGCCCCCATGCCTAGTGTAGGGATTGGGAAGCGGACACAGTAGCTTGACAAGGCGCGTCCAACGCGGAGAGTGTGATCACAGATGGCCGTTACGCTTAGCCCGATCGCTCGTCCCCACGAAATTCACCGGTTTCTGGAAACCCATCCGGAGATCGATTTTTTTGAGGTGATTTTCACGGCCCTCTCGGGTGTGCCGCGCGGCAAGCGGCTGCGTCGCCATGAGATGATCGGCGTCTATGAATATGGCCGCTTTCTGCCTGGTTCGATCCTGGTGTGCGACATCACCGGTCAGGATTGCGAGGAAACCGGTCTGGTATGGGAAGACGGCGACGCCGATCGCCTGGCCAAGCCGGCGCCGGCCACCCTCGTTAAGGCGCCCTGGCTGGGGCCGGACGTCGCCCAGGTCATCACCTCTCTCTATGAGCTGGACGGCTCGCCCAACGATCTTGACCCGCGCCATATTCTCCGCCGGGTGCTCAAACGGTTCGCCTCCGAGGGGCTGACACCGGTGGTCGCCTGCGAACTCGAATACTATCTGGTGGATCAGCAGCGCACGCCGAGTGGCGGCGTCGAGTTGGCGCGCGCGCCGATCACGGGAGAGCGGCCGACCCAGCACGGAGTCTACGGCCTGCGTGAATTGGCCGATTACGAAGACTATCTGCGTGATCTGTGGGCCGCCGCCGACGTCCAAAATGTGCCGCTCGAAGGCGCCATTTCCGAATACTCGCCAGGTCAGCTCGAACTGACTCTCCGTCATAGTCCCGACGCCCTGCGCGCTGCCGACGAAGCGGTGATGTACAAGCGTATCGCCAAAGGCATCGCCGTTCGACACGGCTGTGAGGCCACCTTCATGGCCAAGCCGTTCGGCACACGCGCCGGCAGCGGCCTGCACCTGCATGTCAGCATTAATGACGAGCGCGGACGCAATATCTTCGCCAGCGAAGATCCGGCTGGGACGCCTCTGCTTCGCCAGGCGATCGGCGGCATGAAGGCGACCCTGGCCGACGGCATGGCGATATTCGCGCCCAACGCCAATTCCTACCGCCGGTTTCGCGCCAATTCCTATGCGCCGGTGGCCCCGACCTGGGGCGTGAATAATCGAACCGTGTCCCTGCGCGTCCCGGCCGGTCCGCCCGAAGCGCGCCACGTCGAACATCGCGTGGCGGGCGCCGACGCCAACCCCTATCTGGCCCTGGCGGCGGTTCTCGCCGGTGTTCACTACGGTCTGAGCCAAAAGCTTGATCCGGGGCCGGCCGTCGAAGGCGACGGCTATGCCGCGGCCGCCAAATCGGAACTGCGCTTGCCGGCCACATGGTTCGCGGCCGTCGATCAATTCGAGCAATCGGCGGTGATGGCCGACTATCTGGGCGCCCGTTTCGTCAACATGTTCTCCAAGGTCAAACGCACCGAGCAGGACCGTTTCTATGAGGTCGTATCGTCCCTCGACTATGATTGGTATCTGAAGAACGCATGAGAAAAGACGCGCGCCCATGACGGCAGGCTTAGGGCGTTTCGCGAACCGGGGGTCGCGCCGCTCTCTGCTGGCCGGGCTGGGCGCCGTCGCCGCGGGCTTGAGCTTCACCGGTCTTGAGGGCTGCGCGCCCAAAGCCGCGATCGGCGCGAATGGCGAAGAGGCCAAACTCAACCTCTACAATTGGGACACCTACACCGGCAAAACGACCCTGGCCGATTTCAAGTCGGCCACCGGGATCGATGTCAAGATGAGCCTGTTCGCCAACAATGACGAACTGTTCGCCAAGTTAAAGGCCGGCAATCCCGGGTTTGACGTCATCGTGCCTTCGAACGAGTTCGTCACCCGCTTTCGCCTTGCCGACCTGCTCATGCCGCTAGACCTTGCAAAAATTCCCAACAACATCAATCTAATGCCGGCGTTTGTTAACCCTCCGTTTGATCCGGGCCGCCGTTGGTCCATGCCCTACACCTGGCTGGTCCTGGGCATTGGCTATCGAAAATCCAAGATCGACGGCGTGCCGGACAGCTGGAAATGGGTGATGGATTCGGATCGCTATAAGGGGCGCATCGGCCTGTTCTCGGAATCCGACGACCTGATCGAATTGGGGGCGAAATATCTCGGCCACTCGGTCCGCAACATACCGACGCCGCTCATCGACCGTGTGGCCGAGATGTACATACGGCAAAAACCCAACGTGAAGATATTCCACAATGACGAAGGTCAGGATCTGTTGCTGGCGGGTGATATCGATATCGTCATGGAATATAACGGCGACATCGCACAGGTGATGACCGAGGATCCTGATCTGGATTTCGTGGTGCCCCGCGAGGGCAGCATCCTCAATTCGGACTGTCTGTGTATTCCCAAGGGCGCGCCCAGGCCGGACAATGCGCACCAGTTCATCAACTTCCTGCTGGACGGGAAGAACGGGGCCGAAGTCTATGGCACGATCAAATATCCCACCCCCAACGCGGCGGCTCTGGCGCTGATGCCGCCGTCGTATCGCGACAACAGGGTGATCTTCCCGCCCAACGCGGTCATGGCGCGTTGCGAATACGCCGATTTCGAGGGCCTCGAACGCGCGCATCTCTACGATGAAACCGTCACCCGAATCTTTGCGGCCTGACGGCGTGGGAGCCCTGGCCCATGGATGAAGCCTGGACCCGCGCGAAGGGTGTGTTCGCCGCCCTGGCCGGTCCGCCCGTGGTCTGGCTCGCCGTGTTCTTCCTGATCCCGCTGGGCGTAATCTGGGGCTACAGCTTTGGCGAGAACGCCAGTCTGACCCACATCGCGGTCAACGGCACCTTCGCCAACTACGCCCACGCCATCCGGCCGCTCTACCTAGGGATCATCGTCAAATCCTTGTGTTTCGCCGGGTTGACGACGGTGTTGTGCCTGCTGATTGGCTTTCCGGTCGCCATCGCCATTACCTTCGCATCGCAAAAGACCAAGGCCTGGCTGCTGCTTTTGATCATGCTGCCCTTCTGGACCAATCTTCTGATCCGCACCTATGCTCTCATGGCGGTCCTGCGGACGGAGGGATATGTCAACCAGGCGCTGGGATTTCTGTGGAATGGCGCCGGCCGGATCGCAGCTGTATTTGGCCAGTCGATCGGAACGTTCACGCCTCTGGAACTCCTGCACAACAATTTCGCCGTGGTTTTTGGATTGGTCTATGTCCAGCTGCCGTTCATGGTCCTGCCGCTCTACGCCGCCCTGGATCGGCTGGATCGATCCCTTCTTGAGGCGAGCCTCGACCTGGGCGCCTCGCAATTGACCACCTTTCGACGGGTGGTCATTCCGCTGGCCTTACCGGGGATCATCTCCGGCGTGCTGGTGACCTTGATCCCCTCCATCGGCGCCTATCTGACCCCCGATCTGCTAGGCGGACCGTCGAGCATGATGATCGCCAACGTCATCGAGCGCCAGTTCAAGACGGCCAATGACTGGCCGTTCGGGGCGGCCTTGTCGTTCATGCTGATGTATATGACCTTCATCGCCATTGCCGTGCAGGCCGTCGTGTCGCGCGGTCGCCAGGCGAGGGCGACATGACCGGCCTAGCCAAACAGCGCCGTGAGGCGCCCGGCCCGCTGGAGTATCTGCGGCGCTGGCCAATCCGCACCTGGCTCGTGCTGGTGACGATCTTTCTTTACGCGCCGCTGATCACCCTGATGGCGTTCAGCTTCAACGATTCCAAGCGCAACATCGTCTGGCGCGGCTTCACTCTGAAATATTACGTCCAGACCTTCGCCGACAGCGACCTGATCACCGCGTTCGGCAACTCCCTGACCATCGCCGTGGTCTCGACCATCGTCAGCGTCATCCTGGGCGCCTTCACCGCCCTCTTGCTGTGGCGCTTCCGCTTTCCGTTCAAGCCGGCGCTTGAGGGCGCGCTCGCCCTGCCCATCGTGGTGCCGGAAATCTGCATGGGGGTGGCGATGCTGGTGTTCTTTACCGAGATCATGCCCTGGCCGACGGATCTGATCTGGCCGCTCAATCTGGGTGCGATCATCATCTCGCACATCTCGTTTTCGTTCAGCTTCGTGGCCATCGTGATTCGCGGGCGCCTCGCCTCGTTCAACCGCGAGCTTGAGGAGGCGGCCAAGGATCTGGGCGCCGGCGAGTGGCGCGTCTTTCGCGACATTCTCATCCCGCACATGGGCCCGGGCCTGCTGGCCGGCGCTTTGTTGGCTTTCACCCTCAGCCTGGACGACTTCGTGATCACCTTCTTCACGTCCGGCCCGGATACCTCCACCTTCCCGGTCAAAGTCTATTCGATGGTCCGCTTTTCGGTGACGCCGGAGGTCAACGCCGCGTCAACGATTCTGATCGTGCTGACCGTGGCCCTGACGGCCGTCGCGCTGCGCGTCTCCGGCGGCCAGGTCGCCCTCGCCGAAGCCGAAGGGCATTGACGCCATCATGACCACGCCCGCCAAAACCATCATCCAGTTTGAAAACGTCACCAAGCGCTTCGGCAAGATGATCGCCGTCGACGACGTCCGCCTATCGATCAACGAGGGGGAGTTCTTCGCCCTCCTGGGCCCGTCCGGCTGCGGCAAGACCACGCTTCTGCGCATGCTTGCGGGATTCGAGACGCCGAGCGCCGGGCGCATTCTGATCGACGGGGAAGACATCAGCCGCATCCCGCCCAACCGGCGACCGGTCAATATGGTCTTCCAGTCCTACGCCGTCTTCCCGCACATGACCGTGGCGGACAATGTCGCCTATGGCCTGACCATCGAAAAAGTCGCGGCCCCCGAACGGGCCCGGCGGGTCGAAGAGGCCTTGGCCCTGGTCAAACTGGACGGTCTGGGCGGGCGCAAACCCGATCAGCTGTCGGGCGGCCAGCGCCAGCGGGTCGCCCTGGCCCGCGCCTTGATCAAGCGCCCGCGCGTGCTCTTGCTGGATGAGCCCCTTTCGGCTCTCGACGCCAAGCTGCGCGAACAGATGCGCTCGGAACTGGCGCAATTGCAGGACAAAGTCGGCATCACCTTCCTGATCGTCACCCATGATCAGGACGAGGCTCTGGCCATGGCCAGCCGCTGCGCCGTGATGAACCGGGGTCTGCTGCAACAGGTGGCGACGCCCGGCGACCTCTACGAATTTCCCAATTCGCGGTTTGTCGCCGACTTCATCGGTTCGGTGAACATGTTCGAAGGGCGCCTACTCGTCGATGAGCACGACCGCGCGGTGATCGAAACGAGCGAATTGCCGACCAAGGTCTATCTCGATCACGGCGTCACTGGCGCGCACGCCAGCACCGTGTGGGTCGCGCTGCGCCCGGAAAAAATCGAACTGCACAAGCGCGGGCAGGGGACCCCTCCGCCAGACCTTGAGGACGCGCCCGCCAATCATAACCTCGCCGCCGGGGTGATCCGCCAGATCACCTATCTGGGCAGCGAGTCGGTCTATGACGTGGAGGTCACCGGCGGGCGGACCCTGCGCGCTCTGCGCTCCAACCTCACGCGCCGCGACCAGGAAGATTTCGTGTGCGACGAACCGGTCTGGCTGGCCTGGCACGCCTGTTCACCGGCCGTGTTGCTGTCATGACCGAGCGGCCTGTTCTGGGGGTGATCTGCTGCACCCGCACGGTCGGGTCCGAGCCGGCGCAGGCGGTGATGAACCGCTACCTAACCTCCGCCCTGGCCTGGGCCGATTGCGCCGCACTCCTCGTGCCCAGCCTCACCGACCTGATGACCGCGCGCGATGTCGCCCCGCGCCTGGACGGCCTGTTGCTCACCGGCAGCCCGTCGAACATCACCGCCGATCGCTATGGCCACGGCGATGCCCCAGACGCCGCAGGGCCATATGACACCGGCCGCGACGCCATGACCGCCGCCCTGATTGACGCCATGGCGGAGCTCCGCCGACCAGTGTTCGGCATTTGCCGGGGCCTGCAGGAAATCAACGTCGCCTTCGGGGGCACCCTGCGGAGAGATACCAGTCGAAGCGACAACCTTCTGCGCCACCATTCGCCCGATGACGCCGCTTTCGATGACATGTTCGAGCACATGCACGATGTGACCCTCACGCCCGGGGGGCGGCTGCATGGCGTCTATGGCCAGGACGCCCTCAAGGTCAATTCGGTGCATTATCAAGGCGTGGACCGGCTGGGCGCGGGCTTGAACGTGGAGGCGCGGGCGCCCGACGGCCTGACCGAGGCGGTTTCGGGAATGGTCAACGGTGCGCCGGTGCTAGCCGTGCAGTGGCATCCCGAATGGCGCACGGCGGAAAACCCGCAGAGCCAAGTGTTCTTCCGATTGCTCGGCGAGGCTCTGCGCGCTAAGTAGTTCATTCTGTGATCTCAGAATGGGACGGATTGCCATGGCCGCGCGAAACCACAATATCGCCGAACTCCGCGCGCTTGACGTCGCCCATCACCTCCCGCCGCACCAGGATTTCGGCCTGATGCGCGACATTGGCGGCGCGCGGATTATCACCCAGGCCGACGGCTGCTACATCCAGGACGGCGACGGCGTTCGCCTACTCGACGGCATGGCGGGCTTGTGGTGCGTGCAGGTCGGTTACGGCCGCGAGGAGTTGGCCCGTGCCGCCTATGAACAGATGACCGAACTGCCCTTCTACAACACCTTCTTCAAGACCGCCGCGCCGCCGACGATCGAACTGGCCGCCAAGATTTCCTCCCTGCTGGGCGGGGATTTCAGCCATGTGTTTTTCAACAACAGCGGTTCGGAGGCCGTTGATACGGCGATCCGCATGGCCCGCTATTATTGGCAGGTGAAGGGCGAGCCGCGGCGGTCGGTCATCATCGCCCGGGTCAACGCCTATCATGGGTCGACCATCGGCGGCGCCAGCGCCGGAGGCATGAAGGCCATGCACGATCAGGGCGGTCCATTCGTGCCGGGCTTCGAGCACGTGATGCAGCCGTATGTGTTCGGCGAAAAACGCGACGACGAAAGCCTCGATGATTTCGCGGCCCGCGCCGCCGACGCGGTCGAGCAGCGGATTCTGGAGGTCGGGCCGCAAAACGTCGCCGCCTTCATCGGCGAACCGGTTCAGGGCGCCGGCGGGGTGATCATCCCACCCGAAGGCTATTGGCCGCGCGTCGAGGGGATCTGCCGCAAGTATGGGATATTGCTGATCTGCGACGAGGTGATCTGCGGCTTTGGCCGGCTGGGATCATGGTTCGGTTTTCAGCACTATGGCGTCACGCCCGACCTCGTCACCATCGCCAAGGGCCTGTCGTCCGGCTATCTGCCGATCTCCGCCACCGGCGTGTCATCGACCATTGTCGAGACCCTGCGCCGCGTCGGCTCCGACTTCGTGCACGGCTTCACCTATTCGGGCCATCCGACCTGCGCGGCAGTGGCGCTGAAGAACATCGAAATCCTTGAGCGGGAGAACCTGGTGGGACGCACGGCCTCGGTCACCGGCCCCTATCTCGCTAAGGCCATGCGCGCCCTTGCCGATCATCCTCTGGTGGGCGAGGCGAGGTCGCTGGGTTTGATCGGGGCGGTTGAGATCGTCGAAAACAAGGTCACGCGCCGACGCTTCGGCGGCGTCGAAGGCAAGGTCGGTGCGGTGGTGCGCGACCTTTGCATCAAGAACGGCTTGATGGTGCGGGCGGTGCGTGATTCTATCGTCATGAGCCCGCCGCTGGTGATCAGCCTGACCGAGATCGACCAAATGGTTGGGACCATCCGCCAGTCCCTTGACGAGGCCGTGCCGGTGCTACGCGAACGGTACCCCGAGGCGGCGTGAGGCGATAAGCTCCAGGCGCGAGGCGCGGCCGACCGAGACGTCGGATCGGGAGGGATGATGAACCAGGATTTGATTTTCGCGCCGATGGGCGCGCTCGCGCTTTTGACGTTCGCCGTATTGTCGATCATTCCCGTTCGGCGGTTCCGCGCCGGGGCCGCCGGTCGCGTGACGGCCGAAGATTTCCGCTTTGGAGAGTCGCCGACGGTCCCGGGCCACGTGTCGATCCCCAATCGCAACTACATGAACCTGCTTGAGCTGCCGACCCTGTTCTTTGCGGTGTGTTTGATGTTCTACGTTACCCAGCGGGTGGACCTCGTCGCCCTGGCGACCGCCTGGACTTTCGTGGGACTTCGGGTCGCGCACAGCGTCGTTCATCTGACCTACAACAATGTCATGCACCGCCTTTCGGCCTTCGCCGCCGGCAACGTGGTGCTGGGGGTCCTATGGGTGATGTTTTTCATCAAACACCCCTAGGTTCTGTTGGCGCAATCGGCTTTCAAAGGGCCGACGGTCATCTTGAACGGTGGAGGCGCAAAGACACCGGACTCTGCGGAACCACGGGCCGGGAACGCTTTGCCGCGCGGGGCTTTACCACCTGTAGACGCAGGGTTTTGAACACTATGACAGACACCCGCGAGCTGGCGGCGGCGCATCAGGTTCGACGCCACAACAAAAGCAGGGGCCGCCATCTCAAAGCCTAGGGTCAAACGTCGGCCGGAAGATCGTCTGGCGATCCTCGCACGTGCCCGCAACCTTAAGATGGCGCGGTCCGCTCACGCCTACGTTCGCGGCAGCACGGCGAAGTTCTACTCATGGCTCGATCAAAGCGCCGGCAAAGTGCCGGAGGGACCGCCTGTTTTGATATGCGGCGATTGCCACATCGGCAACCTCGGCCCACTGGCCGACGCCAAGGGTCGGGTGGCCGTGCAGATCCGCGATCTTGACCAAACGGTTATCGGCAATCCCGCCCACGACCTTATTCGTCTTGGCCTTTCGCTGGCCTCGGCCGCGCGCGGATCGAACCTCCCCGGTGTCACGACGGCGAAAATTATTGAACAACTGATGGCCGGGTATCAGGCGGCGCTCAGATCCGATGATGATCGGCCTGACGACAAAGCCGACCGGCCTGACAGTATTCAGACTCTGCTTGAGCGATCGGTTCGCCGGCGTTGGCGGCACCTGGCGATGGAACGGCTCGATAGCGTCGAGCCGGTTGTGCCGTTGGGTAAGAAGTTTTGGCCGCTTTCGCCGCCGGAGCGATCCGCCCTCCGGAAACTCTTCGCGAGCGACCAACTGCGCGCGCTGGTGACCAGCCTCCAAAGCCGCAACGCCGACGACCGCGTGGAGATGGTCGACGCCGCCTACTGGATGAAAGGGTGCAGTTCGCTGGGGCGCTTGCGCTATGCGGTCATGCTGCGTGTTGGCGACGGCGACGGGTCAAGCTTCTGTTTGATCGATGTCAAGGAAG
>JANXUA010000109.1 GCA_025352085.1 Caulobacteraceae bacterium
CCGGCCGGTCGAAGCCGATGGGGTCCTGATAGTGGCGATCGAGCAGGTTATCGATGCGGCCGAACAGGCTTACGGCGCGCCCGATCGCATAGGCCCCCGACACATTCACCGTGCCGTAGGCCGGCGCGGTCAGGCGGGAGATCGAAAAATCGCGGTTGCCGTCGATTCGCGAACCCACGTAGAGCGCCGTGGCCGATAGTGTGAGCGTGTCGGTAGCGCGCCAGGTTCCGGTCAGGCTGGCCTTGTGGCGCGGCCGGCGTAGCAAATCCTGTCGCAAGATATCGTCGCGGGCGACGGTCCAGGTGTAGTCGCCGCGCACCGCCAAATGGTCGCCGAGAGTGACGGCGGCGAAGCTCTCCACGCCATAGGTCGTCGCGCGCCCCCGGTTGATGTAAGAATCGAAGGTGTCATTGGTGTCGATCAGATTGCGGATGGTGTTGTGAAACCAGGTCGCGCCGACCCGCAGACGACCCTTCGCCAGCGGCTGTTCGAAGCCGATGTCGTAGCCGGTGCTGGTTTCGGCTTTCAGGTTGGGATTGGCGAAGAAGAAAAAGCTTGGATAGCTGACGAAGAGCTGATTGAGCGTCGGGGCCTTGATGCCCGTGCCGACACTCGCGCGCAGCAGGGTCCGGGTGGCCGCGACCGTGTAGGCCGGCGCGATCCGCCAGGTCGCCTTGCCGCCGAAACGATCATCGGCGTCGTAGCGCACGCTGGCGGCGACGGCGAAATCATCGAACGGGCGCGCCTGCCATTCGACAAAGCCGGCGCTGGCGCGGTCGGAGGCGTTGATCGGGCTGTTGATTAGCCGGTCATTGCGGGTCTCGGCGCCCAGCACCAGGGTCTCGCTTTTCGACAGCGTGACGGTTCCCTGCCAGTCGAATTTCAGCCGGTCGCCGTTGTCGATGGTCGGCGCGGGCGGCCCAGAGCCTTCGTCCGGCGACTGGATGCGTGCGCGATAGTCGGTGAAGCCGACGCCGAACACGTTCTGCAGCGCCCCGCCCAACAGGCCGATGCGCGCCTCGCCCCGCGTGAACAGCTGCCGGGTCTTCTGGCTGGTCTGCGCCGCGTCGGGAAAATCATTGGGGAAGTTGGAGAAATTCTCGCCGGTCGTGCGCAGATGGGCGTCGGTGTAGCGCAGCACGAAGCCCAGCCCGGCCTCCTTGGTCAGGTCGACGCCAAGCCTGGTTCCCGCTGTGATATTGTCGTAGCGATCGCCAATGCGCTTTTCGCCCGGCGCCAGCAGATCAAGCGGCGTCACCGGCGTGTCGCCGGAGCGGAAATGGGCGAGATCAAAGGCGTAGTGAAGGCGCTTGGTCGATCCGGAAACGCCGAGGGTCTGGTTGAAGGTGTCGAATGAGCCGCCCTCCAGACTGGCGCGAACCTTGGCGGGCCCGTCCCCTTCGGTGCTGATGATGTTGATCACCCCGCCCAAGGCGTCCGAGCCATAGAGGCTGCTTTGCGGGCCGCGCAGGATTTCGACGCGAGCCAGATCGCTGGTTAACACCTGACCAAAATCAAAGGCGGCCGTGGGCGTGGTGGGATCGTTGACCTCAATGCCGTCGATCAGGACCTTGGTGTGGTTCGCGTTGGCGCCGCGGATGAACACCGAGGTCAGGCCGCCCGGTCCGCCGCTCTGCACCAGATTGAGCCCCGGCGCGCCGGCGAGGGCGTCGGGCAGAGTGCGCCACTGATGGGCGTCGATATCGCCGGCTGTGATCAGAGTGATCGAACTACCGACATGGCTGATCGGCGTGGGGATCTTGGTCGCGGTGACCACCACTGGATCGGCGGCCAGAGAGTGCGCAGTTTGGGCGTCCGACGATCCGGCCACGATGAGGCTGAGCGCACCGACGGCGCGGGCGAAGAGAAGTTTTGACATGGTGTTTCAAGAACCTTGCGATGAACGTGACACGTCACCACGAGGACAACGCTCCTTGCCGCCGGACTGGCCGGCGGTTCGGTTTGTTCGCCTCGGCACACCCCGTCCGACACGCTCGCGTGTGACCACGACGTGTGGCAGGTCTCCTGGCTCGCGGGTCGACGCCTTGAAGGTCTGCCTTCCCAGAACCAAGCGGCTCCAGTGGCGTTAGATCGACCTCAAAGCTCACCGCTTACAGTTGCGGGGGCAGCCGCGGCATTGGGCAAGCTCAGCCCGCACCGCATTCCCTTTTGATCCCTTGCGGGAACCACGCGGGTTCATTCCACCGCGCTGTAGCGGACGTCAAGCCTTCGCGAGGGCGGCGAGCGCGTCGCCCGTCAACTTGCGGGTGATCCATTCGGTCTTGGCCGTGGCCCCGAGGCGATCGTAAAAACCGATGGCCGGGGCATTCCAGTCGAGCACCGCCCATTCCAGCCGCGCCAGGCCTTCGTCCCGGCAGCGCCGCGCCAGACGGGCCATCAGCGCCTTGCCGGCGCCCAGGCCGCGCGCGGCGGGGCGCACGAAGAGGTCCTCCAGATAGATCCCGTGATGACCCTCAAAGGTGGAGACGCTGTAGAACCACAGGGCGAACCCCACCGCCTCGCCGTCATGCTCGGCGATGTCGCAAAAGGCGCGCGGGTGGGCGCAAAACAACATGGTCTCGACCCCGGCGAGGGTGATCTTCACCTCGTCGAGGAGGCGCTCGTAGTCGGCCAATTCGCGAATGAAGGCGAGAATGATCGGAGTGTCGGCAAGGGTTGCGGAGCGGATGGTCAGGGCCATGCCCATGTCTTAAACCGCACGGTCGGCGGCGACAAATTCCGCAACGTCATCGGCCTTGACCTGTGCCATTTGTAACCCCTCACTGTTCGCCCGAACGCCGGTCCGGCGCCTGACCCAAGGATCAACCGTCATGCCCGCAAATTCAACCGGTTCAGGGATCGAGGTCGGCGACGCCGGTCTTGGGCCCACGTCGCACAGCTTCATGTCGCAGCGTCTGCGTCTGCACTATGTCGATTGGGGCAATCCCGACGCGCCGCCGCTCGTGCTGGTGCACGGCGGACGCGACCATTGCCGCAACTGGGACTGGGTGGCGCAGGACCTGCGGCGCGACTACCACATCATCGCGCCCGACCTGCGCGGCCACGGCGACAGCGCATGGTCGACGAGCGGCGACTACAGCCTGACCGCGATGGTCTACGATCTGGCGCAGCTTATCCATCAACAATCCTTGGCGCCGGTGCGCATCCTCGCCCATTCGCTGGGCGGCAATATCGCCCTGCGCTACGCCGGCGTCTATCCGGAAATGGTCAGCAAGCTGGTGGCCATCGAGGGTCTCGGCCCGTCGCCGGCCATGGAGGCGGCGCGGTCGGGCCGATCGATCGCCGAACGCATAACCAGCTGGATCGATGACGAGCGCGCCCTCGCCGGGCGCACGCCGCGCCGCTACGCCTCGATCGACGAGGCCTTGGGGCGCATGCAGGGCGAGAACAAGCACCTGACGCCGCAGCAGGCGCGCTATCTGACCGTCCACGGCGTCAGCCAGAATGAGGACGGCAGCTATAGCTGGAAATTCGACAACTACGTCCGCTCGTTCGCGCCGGTCGATCTGACGCCGGACGAGCGCCATGAGCTGTGGTCGCGCATCGTCTGCCCGACCCTGCTGGTCTATGGCGCTGAAAGCTGGGCCTCCGACCCGGAAAAAGACGGCCGGATCAACCATTTCACCAACGCCCGCGCGATCACCTTCGAGCGCGCCGGCCATTGGGTGCACCATGACCGGCTCGACGCGTTTTTGACCGAGGTTCGGGCGTTTCTTTAAGGCGCGGCCGGCGCCAGGGCTTTTATCGCCGCGTCGACGCTTTCGAAGATGTGATCCTCGCCGATCAGGGCGCGCAGGCCGAGGCGCGCGGTCGCCGCCTGGGCCTGAGGCGACTCCAGCCGCGCCAGGGCGAAGACGACGCCCGCCGCGCGGCAGGTTTTGATGACCCCTTCGAGGGCCTGACTGCCGGTGAAGTCGATGTCGATCATGCCCGCGGCCTCCAGAACGGCCAGCTTGACGCCGCCGTGCGCGGGATTGACGAGTGCGAGGAACTGGCTCGCGAAGCTGTCGGCGTTCAGGAAGGAGAGGGGGGCGTGAAAACCCGCCGCCACCACGCCGGGCACGGTCTCGCCGGCGTCGTCGCCGAACGTCGGCCTGGCCCACCAGACGGTGGCGCCGGGGATGCGGGTCAGCGACAAAACATGCGCGCGGGCGCCGCTCCACACCCCTTGCAGGAGCGAGAGGGCGACGCCGAGCGCCACGCCGTTCTGAATGGGCAGGACGATAATCCCCGCGGCGGTGGCCAAAATCAGCAAGGCCTCCAGCGGACTTTCCTTCAAGACGGCGCGGATCTGCGCCACGCGCACAATCCGAAAGGCGACGAACAGCAGGACCCCGCTCAGCGCCGCCTCCGGAATCAAGCCCAGAACCGCCGTGCCGGCGACCAGCAGAATGAGGGTGATCGCGACAGCCGTCAGGCCCGAGAGCTGCGAGCGGCCGCCGCTTTCGGCGACGATGGCGCTGCGCGGCGGGCTGGCGTTGATTGGGAAGGCGCCCACGAGGCCGCTGAGCACATTGCCGACGCCCAGACCGATGAAGTCGCCGTTCACGTCCGGCTCGCGGCCCTCCGGTGGAAACGACCGCGCGGTCGCGGCGCCCTGCACCATCACCACCAGCCCGACCAGGAAGGCCAGGGGCGCCAGCTGCGTGACGTCATTCAGCGTGATCGACGGCAGCGCCGGGTGCGGCAGGCCGCCGCTCACCGCGCCCAGCAGCTTCACGCCGTGCTCGTCCAGATGCAGCAGCCGTACGACAAGGATGGCCAGCGCCACCGCGATCAGCGGCCCGGGAACCCGCGCGCTGATCGTGTGGCCCACGGTGATGATCGCCACCACCCCTGCCGCTATGGCCAAGGCGTACACATTGGTCTGCGAAACAAAACCGGTCAGTGCGACGATCCGGCTGACTGTGCCGCCGTGCAAGGGCGCCAGACCCAGGGCGGCAGGCAGCTGCGAGACAATGATGTGCACCGCGATCCCGGCCAGAAAGCCGGTGGTCACCGGAACCGACAACAGATTGCCGACCCAGCCCATGCGGAAAATTCCCGCCGCGACCACCATCACCCCGACCATGAGCGCCAAGCCGGAGGCCAGGGCGCCGTAGTGCGGCGAACCGCTCATCGCCAGCAGGGCCAGACCGCCGGCGAAGATCGGCGTGATGGTCGAATCCGCGCCGGTCGATACCTGCCGGCTTGACCCGAACACCACAAACGCCAGCGTCGCGGCGATGAAGGCGAAAAAGCCGATCTGCGGCGGCAGATTGCCGAGCCGCGCCGTGGCCATCTGCTCGGGAATCGCCACGGCGGCCAACGTCACCCCGGCGATGACGTCGGCCCCAACGCCGCTGATCTGGAAGCCGGCGAAGGATTTGAGGAAGAACGGCCCGGGCGGCGGGCGCGTTACCGTATCGTCCGCGTCCGTTGACACTGTCGCCATGTCGTCGCGCTCCCGTTATGAGTTCGAACTTAGTCCGCGTTGGCGCTATTGTCTGCAAGAACGCCACGCCTTGCGTGGTGCGGCCGCCCTCGAAAACGTCCGGAGTCATCGTTGTCCAGGTTTGGCCTTGCCCTGATTTTCCTTTTGCTCGCCGGCCAGGCGCCCGCGCGCGCGCAGGCCGTCGCGCCGCCGACGGATGCGGCGGCGGCGGCGCTGATCGATCAGGCGGGCGATGACCTGAGCGACGCGATGACCGCCTCGCGGCGACGCAACCTCACCGATGTGGAGATCAAGGCCCAGCTCGCGGAGATCCCGCCGATCGGCGCGGATTTGAGTTCGGCCCTTTCGACCCTCACGCCCCATCTCGCCGACGCCGACGCGCGGCTGGCGCAACTGGGTCCCGCGCAGGGCGCCGAGCCGGCGGAAATCGCCGCCACGCGCACGGCCCTGGCCCAGGCGCGCGGCGTGATCGATGCCGAGGTCAAGCAGGCGCGCCTGCTGACGATCGAGGCTGACCAGATCAACGCGACCCTCACCGAGCGTCTGCGCGATAATTTCTCGCATCGGCTGTGGACGCAAAGCCGGTCGGTGCTGAATCCCGGGCTGTGGCGGGAATTCGCCGCGTCAACGCCCGCCGATCTGCGCCATCTCGCCGACGCGACCGGCGAGGAGACGCGGGTCCTCGGCGCCGCGACGCTTCGGGGCGGGGGTCTGGCCGCCCTGATCATCACCGCCGTGCTCGTCCTGGCGATCGCCGGACCGGGCCGGGTGATTCTCAATCGCTGGGGCTATCGATGGGCGGACCGGAGCGCCGCGTCCGAGCCCCTGCGCCGATCTGGCCTGGCTCTGTGGCTGGTCGCGGTCGCGATCGGGACGGCTCTGGCCGCCGGCCTGCTCGCCCGCGCGCTCCTGATCGGCGAAGACGCCTTGACGCCGGTCTTCGCCCGGATTGCGACCTTGCTGGTGCGCGGCGTGGTCTTCGCGGTGACGCTGGAGGCGCTCGGTCGCGCGGTCCTTTCCCCCCGTCGACCGCAATGGCGCATGGCGCCGCTCTCCGACGAGATCGTCGGCCGCCTCGCGCCCTATCCGGGCCTGATTGGTCTAACCGCCGGCGCAGCGAGCTTTGTCACCGGGTTGAACACCGCGATGGGCGCCAGCCTGTCGTCGTCGGTGGCGAGCGACTGTTGCGCCGTATTGATCGAACTGGCGGTGGTCGGCGCCGCCCTGGCGACGGCCGCGCGAGCGAGGGAGACCCACTTGGCCCTGCCGTCGGCGGCGGCCGGACGAGTGAACGGCGCGCGGCTGCCCTGGGTGCTCGCCGCCCTGGCCGCCTGGCTCGCCCTGATCGGCGCCCTCGTCGCCGTGCTGATCGGCTATCTTGCCCTGGCCGGCTTCTTGATGCGCGAGATGGTGTGGATCGGCGCGGTTCTGGCCCTGATGTTTCTCTTGTTGCGCGTCACCGACGAAGCCTTTCCCGCCCTCTTCGCGCCCACAAGCCGGATCGGGCGATTGATCTATACCGGGCTTGGTCTTTCCAGGCCGGCGATGGAGCAGATCGGCGTTCTGCTCGCCGGCCTGGCGCGTCTGGCGCTGCTGCTGATGGGATGGGCGGCGATCCTCGCCCCGTTCGGCGCCGGCGCCGACGATGTCATAACCAAAATGACCTCAACCGCCGCCCTGCTGCAGATCGGGCGGGTGTCGATTTCGCCGGGCGCCCTCATCGGGGCCGTCGCCCTGCTGCTGATCGGCCTGGCGGCGACGCGCGCGGTGCGCGGATGGCTGGAGACGCAATATCTGCCCAAGACCCGCCTGGATGTGGGCCTCCGCACCTCGGCGACCTCGGCGGTGACCTATCTGGGCGCGGCCTTCGCCATCCTCGCCGCCTTCGCCTATCTGGGTGTCAGCCTCAGCCAGATGGCGCTGTTGGCCGGCGCCCTGTCGGTCGGAATCGGCTTTGGCCTGCAGGCGATCATCGGCAATTTCGTCTCCGGTCTGATCCTGTTGGCCGAACGCCCGATCGCCGTGGGCGACTGGGTGGCCATCGGCGAATGGGAAGGCGACGTGCGGCGGATCAACATCCGCGCCACCGAAATCGAGTTGGCCGACAAATCCAAGCTGATCGTGCCCAATTCCGACCTCGTGTCCAAGACAGTGCGTAACGTCGCTTTCGCCGGCGCGGTCGGACGGGTGAAGATCGTGCTGAAGATCGATGACGCCGCCGATCCCGGCGCCGTGCGAGATCTCCTCCTCGGTCGGCTCGAGGGCCATGCCGAGGTTCTGCGCGCGCCGGCGCCGATGGCGTATCTCTCCGACGTGCGCGACGGGGCGCTGGAATTCACCGCCTACGCCTATGTGGCCAGCCCGCGTCAGGCCTTCCGCGTCAAGAGCGATCTGCTGTTTCAGATCGTGCCCGATCTGAAGGCCGGCGGCATTGCCCTGGCCAATGCAACGCCGGTGATCAATGTCGGCTTGGCTGATCGGGCGGCGGCGCCGGAACCCAGCGGCGCGGCGTGACCGGGCGCGAATGGCCTCGACGCGCGCGCGCTTGAGGTTCATTCTGTGTTCGCATCATCTGGAAGGGGACACCAATCGTGCGCAACCTGATCGTCGCCGCGCTCGCCGCCGGCGCACTGTTTTCGATTTCAACGGCCTCCGCGGAGGTCCTGCACTATACGGCTAAGCTCGACGGCGCGTCCGAAACCCCGCCCAACCCCTCGAAGGGTGTCGGCGTGGCGGATGTGACCTTGGACACCGTCGTGCGGGTCCTCTCGTGGAAGGTGACCTATTCGGGCCTGAGCGGCCCGGCCACCATGACCCATTTCCACGGGCCCGCCGCGGCCGCCGCCGCAGCCGGCGTGCAGGTCGCCTTCACCGGCGCCATGGCCAGTCCGCTTGTCGGCACCGCTCCGGTCAGCGATGGCCAGATCGGCGATATTCGCGCCGGACTTTGGTACATCAACATCCACACCGCCGCGAACCCGAAGGGGGAAATTCGCGGCCAGGTGGTGAAGGCGCACTAGGATCGTGCGGACGTTGGCGTTCACCTATCGGCTGATGAAACGGCTGGCGAGCTGACCCCATGACGGTGCCGTGGGTGATCGGCGAGACCGTGCCGTGGTCGGCGGCGTGGAGCGGGGAGACCGCCTTCGCCCTGCAACCGTCGATCGATTTTCCGGGCATGACCGAAGTCTGCCAGATCGAGCGTCCGGGCGCGGGCGAGCCCAATTTCGCCGCCGTGCATGTCACCCGCCAGCGGCGCGGTCTCGCCCGGCATCTTTGCCATGTTTGCGGGGGCCAGACGCCCATCGACGACCGCTGGATGTTCCCGGTGGCGTCCGGCGGCTTCGTCACCCTGCACGACGGAACGGTGGGCTATGGCTGCAATGTGCCGCCGATGCACAGCGCCTGCGCCGGCCTTGCCGCCGCCCAGTGCCCGCACCTGAGCCGTCTGGCTGAAACGCCGTTCAGGGCCCCGGCCGAGGAGGGCCGACTGATCTGGCGGACCGACGTTGTCCCCGGCATGGAGGCGCTGGCGGCGACCTTCCCGTCGGGACAGGAGATCGTCTATTCCTGCTATCGCCTGTTCAGCCCCGCCTTCGCCCAGGTGGTGGAGGAGCGACGCGGGGCGTGGGAACGGGAAACGCGGGCTCGGCGCGAAGGTCCCTGATCAGGCTCATCCCTCAATGCGCCGCCTCCCAATTCGCCGCCGCCCGCGCCTCGACGGTGAGGGGCACGGAGATGCTCACCACCGGTTCGGCGGCGCGTTCCATGACATGGCGAGCGACGGCGCAGACACGATCCGCCTCAGCTTCCGGCGCCTCAAACACCAATTCGTCGTGCACCTGCAGCAGCATTCGCGCCGACAATCCGGCGTCCTTCAGCGCGTCTGGCATGCGGATCATGGCGCGGCGCATGATGTCGGCGGCGGCGCCCTGGATCGGGGCGTTGATCGCGGCGCGTTCGGCGAACTGGCGCTCGGCGGCGGATTTGGAGCCGATGATCGGGATGTTCACCTTGCGGCCAAACAGGGTGGTGACGAAAGCCTGCTCGCGCACCCGCGCGCGCATGGCGTCCATATAGGCCCGGATGCCGGGGAAGCGCTCGAAATAGGTTTTGATATAGGCGCCGGCCTCGTCTTGCGGGATCGACAGCTGATTGGCCAGGCCGAAGGCCGAAATGCCGTAGATTATGCCGAAATTGATCGCCTTGGCCCGGCGGCGGGTCTCGGACGGCATGCCCTCGATCGGCACGCCGAACATTTCCGAGGCGGTCATGGCGTGGATGTCCAGGCCGTCGCGGAAGGCCTGTTTCAGGGGGCCGATATCGCCGATGTGCGCCAGCAACCGAAGCTCGATCTGGCTGTAGTCGGCGCTGATGAGCAAATTCCCCGGCTCGGCGACGAAGGCGGCGCGGATCTTGCGGCCCTCTTCGGTGCGGATGGGGATGTTCTGCAGATTGGGATCGTTGGACGACAGTCGCCCGGTTGTCGTCGACGCCAGAGCATAGGAGGTGTGCACCCGTCCGGTTCGTTCGGACACGGCGGAAACCAAAGCGTCGGTATAGGTGCCCTTGAGCTTGGCCAATTGGCGCCAGTCGAGCAAGACCTGCGGCAGGGCGTGGCCCTGTGCGGCCAGGTCGTCGAGCACGCCGGCGTCGGTGGCCCATTGGCCGGTCGCGGTCTTCTTGCCGCCGGGCAAGGCCAGATCGCCAAACAGCACGTCGCCGATCTGTTTGGGGCTGCCGAGATTGAACGGTCGCCCGGCCAGCGCCTGCGCCTTGGCTTCGAGTTCGACCATGCGCAGGGAAAAATCGTGCGACAGGCGGCGCAATCGATCGGGGTCGACGCGGACGCCCGCGCATTCCATCTGCGCGAGGACGGCGGGCATGGGCCGTTCAAGGGTCTCGTAAACGGTCAGCAGGCCCTCGCGCGCCAGACGCGGGCGAAGGACGTGATAGAGGCGCAGGGTGACGTCGGCGTCTTCCGCCGCATAGGCCGTGGCCGCCTCCAGCGGCACGTATTTGAAACTCTTCTGCGCCTTGCCTGTCCCGGCCACCTGTTTGAACGGGATCGGCTGATGGTGCAGCCACAGGACGGAGAGCTCATCCATGCCGTGACCGTGCAGGCCCGCCTCCAGCACATAGGAGATCAGCATGGTGTCTTCGATCGGCGCGACGGTGATCCCGTAACGCGACAGTACGGCCAGATCGTATTTCGCGTTCTGCGCCACCTTCAGCACCGCGGGGTCTTCGAGCAGGGGCTTGAGCCGCGCGATCACGTCGGCGAGCGGCGCCTGGTCCAGCGACGCCGCCGTCTCCAGCGCCAGACCGTCATCGGCGACATGCCCGACCGGGATATAGCAAGCCTCGCCCGGCCCCACCGCCAGCGACACGCCGACGAGGCCGGAATTGGCCGACGAGAGGGAGTCAGTCTCGGTGTCGAAGGCGATCACGCCGACCTCCCGGGCCCGGGCGATCCAGGTGTCGAGGGCGTCAAGATCACGCACGCAGGCGTAGGCGGTGGTGTCGATCGGACCGGTCGGAGCAGGGGAGGCGGGCGGCGCCGGCGCGGCGGTGGCGACCGGCGCCGCGCCCGGGCCGCCCACCCGGCGCGCCAGGGTGCGAAACTCCATCGCCTCGAGAAAGGCCGCGAGTACCTGATGGTCCGGTTCGGCGACGGCCAGGGTGTCGATCGGCGCCGGCAGCGGCGTGGCGCAGTCGAGCGTCACCAGTTGGCGCGACAGGCGGATCTGGTCGGCGAAATCGATCAGGGTCTGGCGGCGCTTGTCCTGTTTGATCTCGCCTGCGCGGGCCAGAAGGGTGTCCAGATCTCCGTATTCGTTGATCAGCAGGCTGGCGGTCTTGATGCCGATACCCGGCGCGCCCGGCACATTGTCCACCGAGTCGCCGCACAGGGCCTGCACGTCGATCACCCGATTGGGCGCGACGCCGAACTTCTCCATCACTTCGGCCGCACCGATGCGCAGATTCTTCATGGTGTCGAGCATGGAGACGCCGTCGCCGACCAGCTGCATCAGATCCTTGTCGGAGGAGACGATCACCACCTCGCCGCCGGCGTCGCGCGCCTGGCAGGCATAGGCGGCGATCAGGTCGTCGGCCTCGTAGCCGGACAGCTCAAGCGAGGGCACGCCAAACGCCCGCGTCGCCTCGCGCACCAGGGCGAATTGAGGGATGAGATCCTCCGGCGCCGGCGGTCGGTGCGCCTTGTATTGCGGATAAAGCGTGTTGCGGAAGGTCTTTTCCGAGTGGTCGAAGATCACCGCCAGGTGCGTCGGCGAATCCGGCGCGCCTTTCATGTCGGCCAGCAGCTTCCAAAGCATGTTGCAGAAGCCCTGCACCGCGCCCACCGGCAGGCCGTCCGACTTGCGCGTCAGTGGCGGCAGGGCGTGATAGGCGCGGAAAATGAACCCCGAACCGTCGACGAGGTAGAGGCGGGTTTTGGCGCGGGCGTCGGTCATCGGCTGAGAATAGGGCGAGGCGGGCGCGAGGTCACACGACTTTTCAGGCCCCCTAGACCTCGATCACCCGGCCGCGGGTTTCCTTGAGGAGGAACGGCAGGGTGAACACGCTGACGGCGCCGAAGATCACCGGATACCACAGGCCCGAGTAGATATTCCCCGTCGCCGTGACGATGGCGAAGGCGCTCACGGGCATGAAGCCGCCGATCCAGCCGGCGCCGATGTGATAGGGCAGCGACATGGCCGTATAGCGGATGCGGGTCGGAAAAAGCTCGACCAGGGTGACGGCGATGGGGCCGAACAAGGCCGTGCAGGCGACGACCAGGATCATCAAAACGCCGAACAGGCCCCAGAAATTGACCCGCGCCGGGTCGGCCGCGGCTGGATAGCCGGCCGCGGCGAGGCCGGCGGTTAGCCGGCTTTTGACGTCCTCGGCGGCAGCCTTTTGCCCGGGCGCGGTCAGGCCGCCAGCCTCGCGTGAGACGATGACCTGGGCGCCGATCCGCACGCTGGCCGTCGCGCCGGCCGGCGCCATTTCGTTGGCGTAGGAAATCCCCGCATTGGAGAGGGCGTTCTTGGCCAGGTCGCAGGAGGTGGTGAAATGCGCCTTGCCGATGACATCGAACTGCAGCGAACAGAACGCCGGGTCGGCGACGACGACGACCGGGGTTTTGGCCTGCGCCGCCTCGAGGGCCGGATTGGCAAGGTGGGTCATGGCGTGGAAAACCGGAAAGAAACTCACCAGGGCCAGCGTCATCCCACCCCAGATCACCCATTTGCGCCCGACCTTGTCCGACAGGGCGGCGAACGCGACGTAGAGCGGCGCGCTGGCGATGGTCAGGGCGATGAGAAGCTCCGTGCCAGTCAGGGGCGCGATCTTCAAAAACCGTTCGAGAAACACCTGCTCGCCATAGAAGAACAGGGTGTACCAGGCCGCGCCTTGCGCGCTCATGATGGTGACGAGCGCGATCAGCACCAGCTTCAAATTCTTCCATTGGCCGAAGGCTTCGGCATAGGGCGCCTTGGATTGTTCGCCGGCCGCCGCCAGCGCCTTGAACGCCGGGCTTTCGCTCAGCTTGAGCCGCATCCAGACGGAGATGGCCAGCAGACCGGCGGACACCAGGAACGGCAGGCGCCAGCCGCCCGTCCAGCCGGCGTCGGCGAACCGGACGTCGCCCATGACGGTCCGTGTCAGGAGGATGACGCCTAGGGCGCCGATAAGGCCGAACGACGCCGCCGCCTGCACCCAACCGGTCATGAAACCGCGCCGATGCGGAGGCGCGTGCTCGGCGACGTAGATGGCTGCGCCGCCGTATTCGCCGCCCAGGGCCGTGCCCTGGACAATCCGCATAAGGATCAGCAGCGCCGGCGCGAGGGGCCCAATCTGGCTGTAGGTCGGCAAAAGGCCGATGGCGAAGGTCGCCGCGCCCATCATGCTGACGGTAATCAGGAAGGCGCCCTTGCGGCCGACGCGGTCGCCGATGCGACCGAAAATCAGCGCGCCGATCGGTCGAAAAAAGAACCCCGCGCCGAACAGGGCCAGCGCCGACATCAGGCCCGCCGTCGGATCCAGGGCGGTGAAGAAATTCTTGGCTATGGTGGGCGTCAGCGTGCCGAAGACAAAGAAATCATACCATTCAAACGCCGTCCCCGCCGATGACGCAGCGACGACAGTGAGCATGGAGGGGCGTTTGTCTTGCGGCGGCAATCGTCGAATCCTTCGCGTCGGTTCAAGGCCTTATGGCGCCCGGTGCGTCGTTCGCAAGCACCGATCAACGCGCGTTCGGTCCTCTTCCCCTTATGTCAGGTCGGTGCCGCGCTCCCCGGATCGTTAGAAGACTGCAGGAGCAATCCCTATGAGAATGGGTCAACGTCTCGCCGCTGAATTTATCGGCGCCTTGTGGTTGGTTCCGGGTGGGTGCGGCGCGGCCGTGCTGGCGGCCGCCTTCCCCGATCATGGCATCCATTTCGTCGGCGTCGCACTGGCGTTCGGTCTGACTGTCCTGACCATGACCAACACCTCGGTCAACCCAGCCCGGAGCCTTGGCCCGGCTCTGTGGGAAGCGATCGCAGGACAATCCTGGGCTCTTCAGCAGGTGTGGCTGTTCTGGGTCGCGCCGATCGCCGGCGCCGCCTTGGCGGGCGTGGCCTAAAAGTTCGTCGGCGGCGCGAACACCGCCGACTGACGTCAAATGGGAAACCCCGCTCCGGCGTCTTCGGAGCGGGGCGTTCAACCCCGCGCGATTTTCCATGGATATCGGCGTTGTCGTGTTTGCTCAGGCCGCAAATCAGGCAAGTCTAGGCGTCGCCATGCCATCCGACGCCCCCCAACCCGCCGCCCTCGCCGCCGCCCTCGCCGGGCGTTTGATCCATGATGTCATGGGCCCGTTGAGCGGGGTGATATCGGGGCTCGACCTGCTGGGTGACCCAACGGCGCGGGATCTGCATGTCGACGCCCTCGCCCTCGCGACCGCCAGCGCGCGGACCTTGTGTGAGGATATGGCCTTCAGCCGCGTTCTCTATGGCGCCGGCGCGGCGCCGATGGACGCGGCGAGCCTTGAGGGACTGGCGCGGGGTCAGTTTGTCGGCGGGCGCGCCACACTGGACTGGTCGATGGACCTGGCAACGGTTTCAGCGACGGCGGGGCGCACGCTATTGGGTTTCGTCCGCCTTGCCGCCGCCGCCCTTGCCGCGGGCGGTGTTGTGAAGGTCAACGCGCGGGCCGCTTCGCCGGGCATGGTTTTATCCGTCGAGGCGACCGGGCCGCGCGCGCGATTCTTCGTCGAAACCCTGACGGGTCTCGCGGGGGCGCCCTTTTCCGAAGGGTTGATCGGAAAATGGGCGCCCGCCTACCAGCTGTGGGCCGCCGCCACGTCCTCGGGTGGGACCATCTCGACCAAGGTCAGCGAAACCGGCGTAGTCCTGGAGGCGCGATTTCCCGGTTGACCCTCAGCCTTCATAGGGATCGCGGATCAGGATGATGTCTTCACGTTCGGGGCTGGTGGTCACCACATCGACGCGGGCCCCGATCAGGGCCTCGATCCGGCGCACATAGGCTTGCGCCGTCGCCGGTAGGGCATCCCAAGAGCGAACCCCGTGGGTGTTTTCACGCCAGCCTTCCAACACCTCATAGATGGGCTCGACCGACGCTTGATCGCGTAGGCCCGCCGGCAGATAGTCGACCACCCGGTCGCCCAGGCGATAAGCGGTGCAGACCTTTAGCGTCTGGAGGCCGTCGAGCACGTCGAGCTTGGTCAGCACCACGCCCTTGACGCCGCTAATCGTTACCGATTGGCGCACCAGCACCGCGTCGAACCAGCCACAGCGGCGCTTGCGGCCAGTGTTGGTGCCGAATTCATGGCCGCGCACACCCAGCCGCTCGCCGATCTCGTCGGTGAGCTCGCACGGAAACGGCCCCTCGCCGACGCGGGTGGTGTAGGCCTTGACGATGCCCAGCACATAGCCGCCGGCGTCCGGACCGGCGCCCGATCCTGTCGCGGCCTGGCCGGCGACGGTGTTGGAGGAGGTGACAAAGGGATAGGTGCCGTGATCGACGTCCAGCATCGTCGCTTGGGCGCCTTCGAAGAGCACGCGACGACCGTCCTTCATCGCCGCGTCGAGGACCCGCCAGGCGGGTTTCAGGTAGGGCGCGACCTTCGGCGCGATCTCCGCGAACAGGGCCATCAATGAGTCCGGCGTCACTTCCGGCAGATCAAGCCCCTGGCGCAGCGGCGCGTGGTGGGCCAGCAAGCGCTCGATCTTGGTCGCCAGCGCCGTCTCGTCGCCCAGGTCGCAGAAGCGGATCGCCCGGCGTCCGACCTTGTCTTCATAGGCCGGGCCGATGCCGCGGCCGGTGGTGCCGATCTTGCCGGCGCCGGCGCGGGCCTCCCGCGCCATGTCGAGATCGCGATGCATGGGCAAAACCAGACAGGCGTTGTCGGCCAGCACCAGAACCTCGGGGGTGATGCTCAGGCCTTGGGCGCGCACGCGCTCGATCTCGTCGAGGAGGGCCCACGGATCGACCACCACCCCGTTGCCGATGATGGATAGCTTGCCCTGCACCACGCCCGACGGCAGCAGGGCGAATTTATAAGTGCTGTTTCCGACCACGATGGTGTGGCCGGCGTTGTTGCCGCCCTGGAAGCGGACCACGACGTCCGCCCGGTCCGCTAGCCAATCAATGACCTTGCCCTTGCCCTCGTCGCCCCACTGGGCGCCGATCACCGTCACATTAGCCAAGGTCTTTCGCCTCCAGCGCCTATCGCCTGGAAAGGCGACGCGTTGGTGCGTGGACTGCCTTTCCGAGGCCGTTTAGCGCGGGCGGGCGCGAAGCTCTAGGGGAGGCAGCGAATTAAAGTTCCAGATCGCCGCCCAGCATGGCTTCGGCCATGGCGCAGTGCATGGCGATGCCGCGGGCCATCGCCGATTCGCTCAGGACCATTCGGTTCGAGTGCAGCGCGCAGCAGGTGCGATAGTCGCCGCCCTCAGGCGAGGCGCCAAGGAAGGCCATGGCGCCGGGAACCTTCTGCAGAACATAGGCGAAGTCTTCGGCCCCCATCATCGGATGGGCCATGGTCACCCAGGCGTCCTCGCCATAGAGCGCGTGGGCGGTGCGCGCGGCCAGATCGGTCACCCGCCCGTCGCAGACGGTGACCGGGAAGCCTCGCTCAATCTCGACCTCGGCGCGCAAGCCGTGCGCGAGGGCGACGTGTTCGGCGACACGCCGAATACCGTCCTGGGCCTTCGTGCGGGAGTGCTCCGACAGGGTTCGCAGGGTGCCCCACAGGCGCCCGTCCTCGGGTATCACATTGTCGGTCGTGCCCGATTCAATGCGCGCGATGGTGATCACCGCCGGATCGGAAACCGGGATAGTGCGGGTGACCATGGTCTGCAGGGCAGTGACGATCTCACACAGCACCGGAACCGGATCGTGGGCGTCGTGCGGCATCGACGCATGGCCGCCGGCGCCGATCACCTTGATGCGCAGCTTGTCGGACGAGGCGAGAAGGGCCCCGGTGCGTCCGGCGAACACGCCGAGGGGCATGTTGGGCGAAATGTGCAGGGCGAAGGCGGCGTCGGGCAAGGGATCGAGCAAGCCATCGCCGATCATGAAGCGCGCGCCGTGCCAGCCCTCTTCGCCAGGCTGAAACATGAACATTACCGTGCCGGTCAGCCGGTCGCGGTTTTCGCTTAAGACCCGCGCGGCCCCGGCCAGCATGGCGACGTGAGTGTCGTGGCCGCAGGCGTGCATGGCGCCCTGATTGAGCGAGGTGAAAGCGAGTCCGGTGTCCTCGATAAGCGGCAGGGCGTCCATGTCGCCGCGCAGCAGCACCGTTCGTCCGTTGGCCGGTCCGCGCAGGATCGCCATCACGCCGCTGGTAGAGGAGCCTTCGTGGATTTCCAGCGGCAGGCCGGCGAGGGCGGCCTTCACCTTGGCCGTGGTCTTGGGCAGGTCGAGGCCGAGCTCGGGCTCGGCGTGGATCGCCCGCCGCAGGGCGATAGCCTCGTCGAGACCCGCCTCACCGGCGCGGGTCCAGGTGGCGGCGTCGAAAGTCATGGCGTTCATGGCGGGTCTCGGATGATGCATTGACGAGGCCGGGATTTGCGCCCGCACACTCGTCGAAGTCCAGTCCTGGTTTGACCGGCGCGGCGATTTCGGAGACGTTTGGTTGATGGACCGACCCCGTTTTCACCTGGCCTTTCCCGTGCGCGATCTCGCCGAGACGCGAGCCTTCTATGGCGACCTTTTGGATTGCCCCGAGGGGCGATCGGCCGCGGACTGGGTCGATTTCGACTTCCATGGTCACCAGATCGTCGCCCACCAGGCGCCGGCTGAAGGTGGCGCCTGCTCCAGCATGGTCGACGGCGAAGCCGTGCCGGTGCGCCATTTCGGTGTCATTCTCACTCTGGCCGATTGGCGCGCGCTCGCCGAGCGATTGCGGGCGCGCGGCGTTGATTTTCTGATCGAGCCTCAAACCCGCTTCATCGGCGAGGTCGGCGAACAGGCGACCTTGTTTATCCGCGACCCATCCGGCAACGCGCTGGAGTTCAAGGCCTTCGCCGACGACGCCCAGGTGTTCGCGCGTTAGAGCAAACCGCGTTTGGACGGAATCGTCCGAAGGCGGATAATTTACTCTAGAGGCAAAAGTGTAGAACCTGATTCAGCGCCTGCATCTGTTCCGTGCAAACGCATCAGGCTCTAGGGGGCAATCCGGCGATAGGCCGTCGGCTGACCGACGCCCTTGCCCGCGATGCGTGCGATCGCCTCGCTGAGCGGCTCGACCGCAACGGCCATGTGGTGGGCGTTGGCGTGCAGAAGACGCCTATCGTCCAGCATCATGCCGACGTGCCCGCCCCAGAAAACCAGATCGCCGCGACGAAGATCGATCGGGTCAATCTCCCGACCCAACAGGGCCTGCTGATCGGCGTCGCGCGGGCAGCTCAAACCCGCCGCGTACAGCGCCTGTTGAATGAGGCCCGAGCAATCGAGTCCCAGACTGTCGCGGCCGCCCCAGACATAGGGCGCGCCCAGGAACGTTGCCGCCGTGTCCGTCGGCGGAGCGTAGTTTTGTCCGATCGGCGCCAAGTGACAAAGGGGGACCCAGCCGGCGTCGGCCACTTGCGCCATGGCGTCGACCGTTTCGGTGACGGTCACCAGCGCATTGAGGCTGAGCCATCCCCAAACGGCCGATTTAATCGAGGGCGTGGCGAAGGCCGCCGTGCGCAGGGCCTTCACCCAATGGGTCGGCGCGTCGACTTCTGTTGAGAGGGTGGCGGTCTCCACCCAGCCGAAATAGCCGTCCCGCCGCGCTTGGCCCCAGACGAACCGGTCGTCCGCGTCGAGAGCATCGAAGATCTCACCGAACAAAAGCTGATCGACCTGTTCGGAGGCCGCCGACGCCGCCGCCAGCATGGCCGTCTGGGAGGTTTTCACGCGATAGGTCGTCGCTTCCGCGAATGTCTCCGCGCGGACCACCCCTTCGAGGCTCCGCGCGGCCAGATCGTTGCGGGCCAGCGTTGTGCGGGGGTCGCGCGTCATCGATACCGCGCCTTGAGCATGGCGAAGACGGCGCGGATCGCTTGCGCTTCGGCGCCCTGCGGCCAGCCCGGCCGCGCCCGGGCGTTCCAGGCGAAAATGTCGAAATGCGCCCACGGCCCGGTTGGCGCGAACCGTTTGAGGAAAAGCGCCGCCGTCACCGAACCGGCCTGTGACCAGGGGTCCGGATCATTCTTCAGATCGGCGACATCGCTGTCGAGAGCGGGGTCATAGCCGGCCCACATCGGCATGCGCCACAGGGGATCCTCCACGGCGCGCGACGCCGCCGCCAGGTCCTCCGCCAAGCCATCGTCGTCGGTGTAGAACGGCACGACGTCGGGGCCGAGCGCCACCCGCGCCGCGCCGGTGAGGGTGGCCAGGTCGATAGTCAGCGCCGGCTCGAGCTCGGCGGCGCGGGTCAGGGCGTCGGCTAGAACCAGCCGCCCCTCGGCGTCGGTGTTGCCCACCTCGATGGACAATCCCTTGCGCGATGCCAGGATGTCGCCTGGACGCATAGCGTCGCCGGCGACCGCGTTCTCCACCACCGGCGCGAGCACGCACAGCCTGACCGGCAAGGCGCTCGCCATGATCATTTGCGCCAGGGCGAGGGCATGAGCCGCCCCGCCCATGTCTTTCTTCATCCAGCGCATGCCGGCCGAGGGCTTGAGATCGAGGCCGCCGGTGTCGAACACGACGCCCTTGCCGACGACGGCGATCAGGGGGTGGTTCGTCTTGCCCCAGCTCATCTCGATCATGCGCGGCGCCCGCTTGGACGTCGCGGCGCGGCCGACGGCGTGCACGGCGGGATAGCCTTCGATCAACGCCGCGCCCCGCGTCACCGACAGCGCGGCGCCGTGGGCCTTGGCGAGGCCGGCGGCGATGGTTTCGATGTCGCTCGGACCCATGTCGTTGGCCGGCGCATTGACCATGTCGCGCGCCATCGCGCAGGCCTTCGCCACGGCGGTCCAGGCCGCGTCATCGCCATCGCCGGCCGCCAGTCGCGGCGGCGGCTCGCCCGACTCTCGTTTGTAGCGATCAAAGCGATAGGTCCCGAGGGCCCAGGCGAGCGCTCCCTGCCCGTCGTCGAAGTCGGCCGGCGCTTCGACGATACGGTATTCGCCCGCCGGCAGCCGGCCCGGGAGTCCGCGCACGCTCATCGCGCCGGTCTCGCCCAATCCGTATACAACGCGCTCCAGCCGCCCTTGGCTGTCCCAGAGACATAAACATTGTCCGGCTTTGGCGGAAAATTGAACGGTCGCGGCGGTGTTCCTCAGGCGGGCCGGCGCGGTTCTGGCGAATTGGGCCCACGCCGCCGGACGCAACAGGCTGATCGGTATCGCCCGCTGATCTGCTGCGGTCTTCGCGAGCGGCAAGGGAATCACCTCTTTGAGCTTTCGTCTTTGACGGCCCCGCCGGCGACGCGCCGGGGGAAATACGCGCGATCACTCGATGATCGCTCGCCGGGAATTTTTTGACGTTAATCTCGTGTCAAGCAAGCCCTGCGATGGGAAGGGAACCATATTCCCTTTTGCGAATTGAGAGAATGATGCGGCATACGGACGGACAACACCGTTTCGATGTCGTGGGGGCGGCGGGCGTGATTCTTGAAACCGTCGTCGATATGCAATTTATCGCAAGGTGTGTCCCCGCGGACACGCTTTACGTCGTAGTAACCGGTTATATTGTGAGGCCGTCGGTTTGACCGCCTGCAATTAGGCAAAGAAGGGATCAACTCTTATGAAGAAAGCACTTCTAGCTGGAGCAGCAGTGATTGCGGTTGCCGCCGCCACTGGCGCTTGGGCGTCGGAAAACGGATGGTATGGGGCCATCGATGTTGGCGCCCACCAAATGCAGAACTTTAAATTCGACTCGGGCGTCGTCAACGCGCCGGATTTTACCGCTCGCACGAAAACGAATGTCGTCGCCCTGGCGCGCCTCGGCTATCAGGTCGCCCCGCATTTCCGTCTCGAGGTTGAGGGCGGCTATCGCCCCGCCGGCCTGCATGGCGTGCGTTCGACCACCCTTGGGCCTGACATTCTGTGCAACACCACATCGTCGCCGACCTATGGCGAGGGCGGGTTCAGTGGAGCTTGCGGTCATCCCGAGGGCGGCATCGACGCCTGGAGCCTTATGGCCAACGTCATTTTCGACCTGATGCCCGACGCAAAGATCAGCCCCTTCATCGGTGGCGGTATCGGCGCCTTGCATGTGAAGGTTCGGGCGAACGGTCAGCTTGTCGGAGCCGACTTCCCGGGCGCCGGTATTGACGCATCGACCGACACGTCACAGACCAAGCTCGGCTATCAGGGGCTCGGCGGTCTTTCGTTCAAGGCCAATGACCGCCTGAACGTCGATCTGACCTATCACTACCTCACCGGTTCGAAGGTGAATTTCGTCGTGGCTTCGGTCGCCGGCGGCAATTCGCCAGTCTACAGCGGTCGGTATATCGACCACGCGGTGACGCTCGGCGTTCGCTACAGCTTCGCGGCTCCGCCGCCGCCGCCGCCGCCGCCGCCGCCTCCCCCGCCGCCGCCGCCGCCTCCCCCGCCGCCGCCGCC
>JANXUA010000116.1 GCA_025352085.1 Caulobacteraceae bacterium
GGCGGCGGCGGCGGCGGCGGCGGGGCCGCGGTTCGGCCACCGAACGTATACGTCAACCGTCCGGTCACCGCCTGGTCGGTGACGTCCTGGTTGGCGCGGGCGTCATAGGCCACGCGCCACTGCAGCGACTTGCCGATCTCGCCCATCAAGGCCACGCCCAACACACCCGAGTCTGGCCGTTGACGGGCGCTGATCACCGAGAAGTTGGCGCCGGCGGGCGCATCGGCGAAGGCCGCCTGATACGTCGCGCGGTCCCCGCTGAAGCCATGCTCCCAGGCCAGGGTCAGCTGCGGATGCACCCAGCCCCAGGATCCGGTCGCACGCACGCCCAGCTGGGTGGTCCAGTTCTGGGCCGTGCCGCCACGAATGGTCAGGTTAGCCCCGGGCACGCCGGTTTCGGTGTTCCTGTCCAGCTTCGCGTCGGTGTAGCCGCCGCTCGCGAACGGGGTGAGGGTCAGCGCGCCCATTGCCAGCGGCATGCCGATCTCGCCGTAAGCCGACCACACCTTGGCGCCGATCCGCGTACTGGTGCGGCCCGAAACCGCGGTCACCGGATCGTTGTCGGCGAACCCGCTCAGGTCCGGTGCGATGTTGATCAAACGATGGCCGTCGCCGGAATAATGTGCGTAACCGCCAATGGCGCGCAGATACCAGCGGCCGGGCTCATAGGAGCCGTAGACTCCGCCCTGCCAGCCGTGTGTGTCGATGACCGCGCCCGTGCCGGGGAAGCGCAGATTGTTCTGCACCCAGCCGCCCGTCGCGCCGAGGATCAGGTTGGACGACACCGCAAAGTCGGCGCCGAAATAGACCGAAGCCTGATTGGCCTTGTAGCCGGGCGCCTCGATGTCGCCTTTTTGCCTGACCCGCTCGACCGTGCCGCGGCCCCATATCGAGACCTCCCCGGGGTTGCGGCAGGTGAGCGGCGAACCGGTCGCATAGTTATTGTCGTCGGTGCAATCGATCCGCTCACTGATGATCCGGTTGAAACTACCGGTCGACCACTCCAGCGACTGCAGATAGTCGGCGTATTCGGCCCCGGCCAGCTGATCAAGGGCGTGCGGGTAGGCCGCCGCGCTCTGGGTGAACAGATCGGCGACCAGATTGCCGAATGGGCCGGTCAGAGCGGGTGAATAGACCGCTTCGATACCGCCGCCCGCCGCCCGCTGGTTGATGGTCAGACCCGGCACCGCATTGAACGCCACCCGGGCCACGTTCAGGGTGGCCGTGGTCGGGGTATAGGTCACCGTCGGCGCGAGCAAGGGCGTCGGCGCGGTCACGCTGGAGAAGGTTCCGGTGATCGTTCCGCCGGTGCTGCTGGCGTTGCCGGCGGCCTGGGCGGTGTTGACGATGACGTACGGACCGGAGGTGTTCGCGAACAGGCCCGTGTCGGGCCGCAGAACCAGGGCGCCGGCCAGGGTGGCGTTGTTGGCGAAGATTTCCGGGCTGAACGGAACCGTCGCGCTGTTGCCGGCGTTGGCCGGAAGCTGCAGGGTCAGCGTGCCGCCGGAATTGACGTTGAACTGGTTGACCCAGCCGCCCGAGGCGAGCGGAGCCCCGCCGACCAGGACGTCCTGCAGGAACAGATTGCCGCCGCTGGCGATGGTCAGGGTCCCGTTATAGGTCTGGGTGTCGTTGAACAGACCGATGAACTTGGTCTCGCCGTTGGACACGGTGATCACGGTGGTCGGGCTGACGTTGATATCGCCGAAGATGTGACCCTTCTGGCTCGTGCCCTTCAGGTTGATCGCCACCGCGTTGGGCGCGCCGGTGGTGTCGATGGCGACGCCCTGAAACACATGCGCGCCGCCGTCGGTCGAAATGGACGCCGAGATCGAACCGCCATCATTGACGATGGTGGCCAGATCCGTGGCGACCGGCGTCAACACGCCGCCGCCCAGTGTCGCCAGCTGGATGGCCGTGGCGTGGGCGTCGGACCCCTGGGCGTAGACGTGGATCGAGCCGGTGTTGCTGATGGTCGAGTTATTGACGTCGGACACCGTTCTGATGCCGACGGCCGCGGCCGAGCCGTCTGTCGCGTTGGCGACGGCGGACACATTCAGCACGCCCGTATTGGTGTTGGCGATGGTTCCCTTGAGGCCGCCGGAACGGGCGAACATGCCAGTCGCGTGGGCGGACGCCGATGTCGGGGCGGTGGCGACGGCGGCGACCGTGAAGACGCCGCTATTGGTCCCGGCCAGGGTCAGGCTGTCGCCGGCGTTGGCGGTGGCCGTCCAGCCATGAGCACTGGCGCTCGCGCTGGCGCTGGCGATGGCCGGAACCACGGCGCCGACGACCGGCGGCGGCGCCGTGCCGAGGGCGACGGCGTTGGCGGTGACCGTGAAGGTGGCGCTGTTGGTCAGCTTGGCCGTGCCGAGGGCGCCGGAGCCGCCAAGGTTCTGGTCAACGCCATAGGCGCTGGCGTCCGCGCCGGCCTGCGCGTTGGGCGCACCGTTCGCCGTGGCGCTCGACGCGGCCGTAACCTGGAACAGTCCGCTGTTGGTGAAGCCGGCCAGCGACACGCCGCCGCTGGCGGAGTTGGGCCGCTGGAAGACACCTTCGGCATAGGCGTTGCCGGCGGCCGTGGCGTTGGCGGAGGAGGTGGCGGCCGCGGCGTTGGCCACGGCCGAAACCTTGAAGGCGCCCGAGTTCGTCACATTGACCGAGGCGGTCATGGCGTTGTTGGCGTATTGCGAGACGCCATAGTCCGTGGCTTTCGCGGAAGCATAGGCCGAGCCCGCCGCATGACCGTTGGCGACCACGTTGAAGGCGCCGCTATTGGTGAAGCCGGCCGTCGCCGTGCTGCCGGTCGATGAATCGCCGATCACGTTCTGATAAACGCCCGAATTGATCGTCGCGTGGGCGACCGCGTGGCCGGCGCTGGCCGTCCCCGTGGCGAGCAGGTTGATCGTGCCGGAGTTGGTCACCGAGGCCGTGTCGGCATTCGCGCCGCTCACGCCCTGATAGACGGCCTTGTTGACGTAGGCATAAGCCGTCGCCGAGTTGGACGCCGTGGCGTTACCCGCCGCGCTGACCGTCAAGGCGCCGCTGTTCGACACCGTCGCCCCGGCGCTGCTGCCGGTTCCTGTCGCATTGACGATCTGGTTGACACCGTAGCCGACATAGCCGGAAGCCTGCGCGTGATTGGTGGCGATCGCGGTCGCCTGCGCGCCGATCAAAATCGTCTTGCTGTTGATCACGGTCGCCGAGTCGGTCAGGCCGCCAAACACATGCTGGTCGATCCCATAGCCGGGAGTCACGAAACCGAGCGCAAAGGGCGTGGCGCCGATGACGATGCCACCGGAATTCGAATTGACGCTGCCGATCAGGCCGCGGGCCACGGCGTTGTTCACCGGATCGGCGAAGGCCTTGGCCATCACCGTCAGGGTTCCGCTGTTGTTGAGCGTCGCGGAGCCGACGCCGCCGGTCGCGGGGCCGACCTGCTGGCGCACGCCCCACAGAACCTCTCCGGTCGCGCGGGCGGCGTTTGATCCATCGGTGGCGACCGCGCCGAGGGCTGAAGCCGAGGAGAGTATGCCGAGCGTTCCGGTATTGGTCAGGGCGACGCTCGTCACGGCGCCGTTATACGCCTCCTGCGACACGCCATGCGAAAGCCAGGCGAGGGCGTCGGCGCCACCGTTCGAGGCGGCGGCGTTGGCGATCGACTGGATGTGCAGAGCGCCGCTGTTGGTCAGGGTGTCGGCCGCGGTTCCGCCGGCGGCGCCGTCCCCGCTCGCCTGCTGCCAGACGCCGGTGTTGCTCATATAGGCCGTCGCCCGGGCGAAGGTCACGCCCGTGGCGGTGGCCGCCACATTCAGGAGCAAGGAACCGGAGTTGGCGAAGCTGTTCGAAGCGGTGTCGGCGCCGGAAGTGCGCTGGTAGACGCCGGTTGACGCGTTCGCATAGGCGTCGGCGTTGCCGACCGAGGCGACGGCGTTGGCGACGGTGGAAATCTGCACCGTGCCGCTCGCGCCGTTGCTGAAGCTGGTGGTGGCAAGGCTGCCGGCGGCGCCGTCGCCGGAGGCGGCCTGCTCGATGGCTGTGCCATCGACATCGGCGTTGGCGTAGGCGAAATTCGGCGCGGTGGCGCTGGCCGAGGTGCTGATGTTCAGCGTACCCGAATTGCCGAGCGTGGCTGTCGCCGAGTGAGCGTGGGCGTATTGGCGAATGCCGGTGCTGGCGGAGGCATAGGCATAGGCATTGCCCGTCGCGCCCGTCGCCGCGGCGTTGGCCACGGAAACGATCTGCAGCGTGCCGCTGTTGGCGAGGCTCGCCAGCGCGGTGCTGGCCGAAGCGCCGTCGGCGTAGACATCCTGATAGATGGCCGAACTGCCCACTTCGGCGTTCGCGTAGGCGTAGTTCGGCGCCAGAGCGCTGGCGTTGGCCTCGATGGTCAGCGTGCCGGAATTGGTCAAATTCGCCGTTACGGAGTCGGCATTGGCCGCGCTCTGACGGATCGCGCTGGAGCTCACTGACGCATACGCGTAAGCCGCGCCGCCAGGCCCCGTCGCCCTGGCGCTGGCCAGGGCCAGGATCGACAGCGCGCCGCTGTTGTTGAGGCCAGCAACCGCGGTGCTACCGGCCGCGCCGTCGCCATAGGCGTTCTGATAGATGGCCGAACTGCTGATCGAGGCGCGCGCGTAGGCGTAGGTCGGCGCCAGGGCGTTGGCGTTGGCCTCGATGGTCAGCGTGCCGGAATTGGTCAGGTTCACCGAAACGGCGTCGGCGCCGCTGGCATATTGATCGATCGCCCGAGAGCTTAGCGAGGCATAAGCGTAGGCTTTGCCGCCGGGGTCGTTCGTGGCGGTGGCGGTGGCCAGGGCGAGAATTTGCAGCGTACCGCTGTTGCTCAGTCCGGCGGCGGCCGTGCTGCCCGTCGCGCTGTCGGCATAGGCGCTTTGATAAATGGCCAAACCACCGACCTCGGCGTCAGCCGAGGCATAGCTCGGCGCCAGGGCGCTGGCGCTGGCCTCAAGGGTCAGGGCGCCGGAGTTGGTCAGGGTCACGGTCGCCGCGTCGGCGCCGCCGGCGAATTGATAGATCGCCTCGGAGGCCAGATCCGCATTGCCGTAGGCCGCGCCGTTGACGCCCGTCGCCGTGGCGCCGGCCAGGGCATCGATCGCCAGTGTGCCGTTGTTGCTGAGGCTGGCGAGAGCGGTGCTGCCGGATGCGCTATTGCCCGATGCGGATTGGTGAATGGCGTGGGTGCTGAACGTGGCGCCGGCGTGGGCGGTCACCGGGGCGTTCGCCGCCGCGTTGGCGACGAGGGACAGGGTCCCGGTATTGCCCAGTGACACCAGCGTGTTCTTGGCGCCGGACGCGCCTTGATACAGGCCCGTCCCGGTGAAGGTGGCGTGGGCCGAAGCGGTCGGCGCGGAGCCGCCCGCGGCGCCGGCCGTCGCGGTGGCGAGCAGGCTGACGACGCCGCCGCCATTGTTGGTCAGCGTGGCGCTGGCGGTGCCCGGCGCGGAGGCAAATTGGTGAATGCCCTCCCCGATTCTCGCCCGGGCGTAGCCGAGCTGGCCGACACCGGCGCCATTGGCGTTCGCGGTCGCGCCGGAGAGAACCGACAGGGCGCCGGAATTGGTCAGTTGGTCGGCGGCCACGCCGGCGACGCCGGTGGCCACGGCCGATTGCGAGACGCCGTGGAAGACGGTCGCGTAAGCATGATCGCTCGCGCCGCCGCCGGCGAAGGCGGTGGCGCCGAGCGCGATCGTGCCGGAACTGTTGGTCAGACCCGCCGTCGCCGCGGCGACGCCGTTGGCGATCTGCTCGAGCGCCGGTTCGATGCCCGCGGTGGCGTTCGCGACGCCCAGGCCGGTGGCGCTGGCGCTGGCCGCGACGCTGATCGTTCCGGAATTGATGATCGAGTCGGTGGCGGCTCCGGTCGGCCCGCTCGCGACGGCGGACTGGAACAGGCCCTGGACCATCTTGGCCGAGGCGGCGGCGTGGATCGCCGAATTGGCCAGGGCGCCGGCCGAGAATGTCAGGGTCCCGCTGTTGGCTAGAGTGACGGACGCCGTATTGGTGGCGGACGCGGACTGGCTGACGCCGTAGGCGAGGACGGCATGGGCGGCGGCCGAGCTCGGAGAGGCCGCGTTGGCCACGCCGCCGACCGTGAGCGCCCCCGAATTGGTCATCGTCGCCGCCGCCGCGCCGGCGCCGGCGCCGCCCGCCATCTGTTTGAACCCGCCCACAAGGGCGGTGGCGGTGGCCGCGGTAAAGGCGGTGGCGTGGGCGGCCGCATTATCGGTGATGGTTCCGGAATTGGTCAGAGCGGCGGTGGACAGAGCGCCGTTCAGCGCGCTTTGCGTGACGCCAAAGGCCCGGGCGCTCGCCGCGGCCGCGCTCGATCCATTGGCGTGAGCGTTATCGACGACCTGGATTGTTCCGGAATTGCTGACCGTCGCCAGGGCGGAGGTCGCCGCGCCGGCGCTGGTGACCGCCTGGAATACGCCGTGCGCGCTACCCATGGCGCTGGCCCTGTTGGCGCTCGTCGTCTCGGTGGACTGGAAGCTCACCAGACCGGTATTGGTTACCGCGGCGCTGCTGACGCCGCCGCCGGTCGCCAGTTGCCGGATCGCCGTGCCATTGCCCGAAGCGTTGGCGCTGGCGCTGCCGCCGCCCACTGCCGAGACGCCGAGGGTGGCGACGAGGGAGCCGGAGTTGACCGCCGAGACCGAACTCAGGGTTTGCGAGCCGGTGGAACTTGCGTTCTGAACGATTCCATACACTTGGCCGGACGCGGCGGCGTTGCCCGCGCTGCGCGCCACGCTGGTCTCGCCCACGGTGATCGTGCCGCTGTTGGAAACCGAAAGGGATACAGAATCGCCATGCACCTGCTGGACCGCGCCCCCAGCCCGTCCGAAGGTCGTGGCGACACCGCTGGTGCTGGCCGCGATCGCCGAGGTCGACAGTCCGACCGTGATCGTGCCGGTATTGGTGATGCCGGCGGTCACCGCATGGGCCCCGCCGTTGATCTGCTGGTACATGCCAACCGCAGTGCCGGCGGCGTGCGCCGCGGCCGGGATCGTGTGGAAGACATGCACGCCGCCGGTCGTGATGCTGGTGGAGTGAGCGGGCCCCGAACTGACCGCCAAGGAACTGACGGCGACGGTCAGCGTGCTGGAGTTGTTCAGGCCGGCGGAGACGTTGCCGGGCGTGCCGTTGATGATCTGTCCCAGACCGATGCCGAAGGCGTTGGCGGCCACCGAGCCGGATCCGATGGCGACATTGCTGGCCGCCACGGCGACCAGGCCGTTGTTGACCACATTCGAAAGCGGTATGCCGGAGGTCGTGTCCACGACGGCGATGCCGACGGCGAAGGGCGTGGCCGAGCCGGGCAGGCCGACATGGATCGAGCCGTCGTTGACGATGGTCGGAACATTGGAATTTACAACACTGATGCCGCTGCCCGAGCCGTAGATATTGCCGCCCGCCTCGTTGTGCAGCGTGCCGGTGATCGCGGCGCCGTTCCGGACGAGGACGCCCGCCCTGTGGAAATAGGAGCCGATTCTCCCGAAATTGTTGAAATCCCCGGTCAGGGTGTAGCTGTCGATGATCACATAATCGAGATTCACCGCCGCCGGGTTCGTGTACGTGCCCCCGCCGCCGCCCGGCCCCAGGATGAGCGGCGCGGCGGCCGCCTGTTGCGAAACCGACAGCGCGATCGTCAATACCGAGGCGCCGGCCAACAGGGCACGGATAGAATTCGATTTGCGCATGGACATATTTCCCGGAGCTTCCGCTTGCCTGAGATGGCTTGTTCTTGGTTTGAGGCGAGCAATCTAGCCAATCCGCGAGCACCCGACAACCAGAATTCGACCTTTTTTGCGCCGCAAAATTACTAACCTCCGACTGAGATTGGC
>JANXUA010000155.1 GCA_025352085.1 Caulobacteraceae bacterium
AATCGAGAACATGTTCGGTCGCTTAAAAGACTGGCGGCGCATTCACACTCGCTACGACCGATGCGCCCACACCTTCATGTCCGCCATCGCCATCGCCGCAACCGTCATCTTCTGGCTATGATCAATGAGTCCTGAGCCTAATGGCCACATCGCCAGCGTACCGGCGGTCAACACAATCTCGACCAGGTGTTTTATATCGCGCCTTCCTGTTTGCGCTGGCGAGCGCGGAGAACTCACAAAAAGCTATAGGGGTCCACATCGATCGTCATGCGGATCGCGCCAGGCGGTTTCACCCTGGCCCGCCAGGCGCCGAGGAAACCTTGCAGATCGACCGTGCGGTCGGCCCTTACCAAGAAACGCTTGCGGCGGCGACCGCGCACCAGGCCGAGCGGCGCATCGGCAGGGCCGTAGACGCTGACCCCGGTCGCATTGGGCGCGGCCGCGGCCAGGGCCTGGACAAAGGTCTCCAGTGTCGCGAGGTCCGGGCCTGAAACGACCACCGCCGCCAGCCGACCATAGGGCGGCAGGCCCGCCAATTGTCGCTCGGACATTTCCACGGCGACAAAGGCGTCGCGGTCGCCCGCCGCAATAGCTTGCATGACCGGGTGATCGGGGGCCCACGTCTGGATCAGGGCGCGACCGGGCTGATCGCGCCGCCCGGCCCGACCGGACACCTGGGTGAGGAGTTGATAGGTGCGCTCCGCCGCGCGCAGATCGCCGCCGCGTAGGCCAAGATCCGCGTCGACCACGCCCACCAGAGTCAGGCCCGGAAAGTTGTGCCCTTTGGCGGCGGCCTGGGTGGCGACCATGATGTCGAACTCGCCGGCGGCCATGGCGTCGATCAGGGCGCGCGCGTCGGCGGCGCTGGCGACCGTGTCGGACGAGAACACCGCCAGCCGGGCGCCCGGAAACAGGCGGCGCGCCTCTTCCTCCACCCGCTCGACGCCCGGACCGATGGAGACCAACGAGTCCTTGGCCTCGCAATGCGGGCAGAGCTCAGGCTTGGCCATGGAGAACCCGGTCAGATGGCAGACCAAACGCCCGGTGTAGCGATGCTCGACCAGCCAGGAATCGCTGTCCGGCGCGCGCATCCGCTCGCCGCAGGCCCGGCAGAGAACCAGCGGGGCGTAACCACGGCGGTTGAGGAACAACAGCGATTGCTCACCGCGCGCCAGGGTCTCGCTGACGGCCTCGACCAAAATCGGCGAAAGCCAGCCGCCGGGGGCCGGCGGCGCGGCGCGCAGATCGATCAGGCTGATGTGCGGCATGCCCGCCGCGCCGTGCCGGTCGGCAAGGCGCAGCCACTGGTAGCGACCGGCCTGGGCATTGAACAAGGTCTCCAGAGACGGCGTCGCCGAGGCGAGGATGACCGCGCAGTCCTCGATCTTGGCCCGGGCCACGGCCAGATCGCGGGCGTGATAGATGAAGCCGTCTTCCTGTTTGTACGAGCCGTCGTGCTCCTCATCGACCACAACCAGGGCCAGGCGAGCAAAGGGTAGAAAAAGCGCCGAGCGCGCGCCGACCACAATGCGCGCCTCGCCCGAGGCGACGCCCTCCCAGGTCTCGCGGCGCCGGGGCGGGGCGACGGCCGAATGCCACTCAGCCGGCGCGGCCCCGAAGCGCATAGCGAAGCGGTCGATCACCGCCTGGGTCAGGGCGATTTCCGGCAAGAGCACCAGAACCTGGGCTTTGGGATCGAGGGTCAGTGCGCGCGCCGCCGCCTCCATATAGACTTCGGTCTTGCCCGAACCGGTGACACCGTCGAGCAGGGCCACAGCGAATCGGTCTTCGCCGACCAAGGCCCCCAGCGCCTCGGCCGCGGCGGCCTGGCTCGGATTGAGGTCGGCGCCGGGACGGTCGAGGTTCGGCGCCGGCCATTGGGTGCGCGGCGTAATCCACACCTCGCGGAGGGCGCCGTCGCCGAACAGAGCCTTGATCACGCCGGATGACACGCCGGCGGCGCGGGCGAGATCGGCGCGAGACAGGGGTTCGGTCGCGGCGGCCAGAACGCGCGCGCGGGCCGGCGTCATTCGCTCCAGCGTCGTCCCGCTGGCGATGAACCGTCGCTCCGGCCTGGGCTTGGGCGCGCGCAGGCCGCGCAGCGCCATGGCCAGCGGCTGGCCGGGCGGATCGATCGCGTAACGCGCCGCCCATAATATGAATTCCAGGGTTTTGGGCGGCAGAGGCGGGTCGTCCAGCCGCTCGGCGACCGGTTTGAGCGGCCGGTTGCCGCCGTGTGCGGGGCGAAGCTCGGCCACCACGCCGCGCACCAGCCGCGGTCCGAGCGGCGCGGCCACTTGATCGCCGACGGCAAGGCCCATGCCGACCGGCTCGGCGTAGTCGAAGGCCTCGGGCAGGGGTATGGGAATGAGCACGCGCGCGATCCGCGCCTCGCCCGGCGTGTCGACCTCAATGTCCGGGCTTGAACTCATGGCCGGGTCATCGCGCAATCGGCGAGTGTCGTCGAGGCAAAAGGGCGCCAAAACGCAAGCGGGCGTTAACCGGATCGGGTGTTGATGGACGTTTGCTATGAACGCCGTATGGGGTGGCGACTGATGGAAACTGAACGGGCGAGAGACGAGATTGATCTCGGCGCGATCAGGGATGACCTGCGGGCGCACGCCGACGTCCTGCGCGGCGACGCCGAACTGCTCGCCGAGCTGGGCCTGCGCCTCGACGTCGCCAACGTCGTCGATTTCGGTCCGGTGGCGCTCTCGCGCGTCACCGCCGCGCATCAGCGCGAGGCGGACGAGCGCAAGCGCTTGGAGGCGGTCGCCCAGGCCAATTTCGAGGCCCAGGCCCAAACGCATGCGGCGGTGATCGATCTTCTGGAATCGCGCAACCAGGCTGATCTGGCGCGGCGGGTGGACGAATTGGCGCGGCTGCGGTTTGGTCTCGCGACCGGGGTCGTCGCCTTGGAGGGGCCGGGCGAAGCGCCGCCCGGCTGGCTGACCCTTGTCGAGGGTCAGGTGGATCTCATCCTCGGGCCGCGCAAGCTGACGCGCATGGGCCACGCGCCCACGGCGCTGGGCCTGTTCGGCCATCTGGCGCCGGTGATCGGCAGCATAGCGGTCGTCCGTCTGGCGATCTGGCAGCCGGCGCGGCAGGGCGTCATGGCCTTCGCCGCGACCGATGCGGAGGCCTTCACCGCCGACATGGGCGTGGAGCTGACCGCCTTCCTCGCCCGGGTCATCGAGCGCACGGCGGAGCGCTGGCCGGCGCCGTGAACGCACGCGATGCGCAAATGGCGTGGTTGCAGCACCTCGCCCACGAACGCCGCGCCAGCCCGCGCACCCTGGAGGCCTACCGCGCCTGCGTGTCGGCCTATCTCGCCTTTCTGGAGATCCATTCCGGAGAGACGGTGACGGTCAGCGCATTGGGCGCGGTGACGACGGGCGATCTGCGCGCCTATCTCGCCTCGCGGCGCGGCGGCGTCTCTCCCCTGGCGTCGCGCTCCCTGGCCCAGGCCCTGTCGGCGATCCGCGCCTTTCACCGCTTTCTCGACAAGCGCCTGGCGACCCCCAATGCGGCGATCGCCCTGGTGCGCGGCCCACGCATCAAGGCCGGCGCGCCGCGTCCGGTGTCGGAAGATCAGGCGCGCGACATGATCGCCGAAACCGACGACGGCGCCGCCGCGCCGTGGGCGATCGCCCGCGATCAGGCGGTGCTGACCCTGCTGTGGGGCTGTGGTCTGCGGATATCCGAGGCCCTGTCGCTCAAGGCGTCAGACGCGCCCGTGCCCGGATCGCTGCGCATTCTCGGCAAGGGCGGCAAGACGCGGATGGCGCCGGTCCTGCCCGCCGTGCGCGAAGCGATCGACGCCTATGTCGCGCTGGTTCCGTTCGTCCTGGAGCCCACGTCGTCGCTGTTTCGCGCCACGCGCGGCGGCCCACTCACCCCGCGCCACGTCCAGGCGACGGTGCAGCGCCTGCGCGGTCGATTGGGTCTCTCCGAACGGGCCACGCCACACGCGCTGCGCCACGCCTTCGCCACCCATTTGCTGGGCGCCGGCGCGGACCTTCGCTCCATCCAGGAGCTACTCGGCCACGCCTCCCTGACGACGACGCAGCGCTATACGGCGGTGGACGCGGCCGGCTTGCTGTCCGCTTACAGCCAGGCGCATCCGAGGGCTTGACGCCCAATCAAAACGGTCCACCAACGAACATTGAAACCAAAAAAGTGTCAAATGTGGCTGCTAGCTTTTCTTGCCATCGGGGCCGGCGGTGGGGTCATTTGCGTACGACTAATGATGATTCAATCGCAAATGATTGCGCAACTGAATGTGGTGAACCCCGGCGTCAAGCGGGATATCGTGCTATTTGAAACGGATCGCGGGATGCGGTTTGTTCGGGAATATAGAAAACTTGTGCCGGACGGTAAGTTAAACGCAAAGTGGCGTCATTGCATGTGGGCGTGCGGCGTTTGGGTCGTCTTGGCTGTTGTGCTGATTTTTGGTCCATGGCGGCTTCCGCCGCATTTCTGGTAACATGCCGCGCGATCAACGCCTGACCTCAGACTCCCGTGCGAGACAAGGAAAACTGTAGCGACGACCCCTAGGCCTGCATCGTCCAGCCCTCGACGCCCATGGCCGCCTGGCGCAGGGCTTCGGAGCGAGTGGGGTGGGGGTGGCAGGTGCGGGCGATGTCCTCGGATGAGGCGGCAAACTCCATCGCCACGCAGTATTCGCCGATCATTTCGCTAACGTCGGGGCCGATCATGTGCACACCCAATATCCGGTCGGTCGTCGCATCGGCCAGGACTTTGACGAACCCCTCGGCTTCGTGGTTGACCTTGGCGCGGGAGTTGGCGGTGAACGGAAACTTTCCGATCTTGTAGGCGACGGCGGCGGCCTTCAGCTCTTCCTCGGTTTTGCCGACCGTGGCGACCTCGGGATAGGTGTAGACCACCCCTGGAATGATGTCATAGTTCACGTGGCCCGCCTTGCCGGCGATGATCTCGATACAGGCGACCGCCTCGTCCTCGGCCTTGTGCGCCAGCATGGGGCCGTGGGTGACATCGCCGATGGCGAAAACGCCGGGCGCGTTGGTCCTGAAGTGATCGGTTTCAATGAAGCCCCGCCGATCAGGGACGACGCCGACGGTATCGAGGCCCAGATCGTCCGTGTACGGCTGGCGACCGATCGCTACCAGGACGTAGTCGGCGCTCAAAGACTCCGCCGCCCCGCCGGCCGCCGGTTCGAGGGTCAGATCGACGCCGGTCTTGGCCGTCTTGGCCGCCGTGACTTTGGTTCCAAGTTTGAACGTCACGCCCTGCTTGGTCAGGCTGCGCTGCAGGGTCTTGGCCGTCTCGCTGTCGATGCCGGGCGTGATGTGGTCGAGAAACTCCACCACCGTCACCTTGGCGCCAAGACGCCGCCAGACCGAACCCAACTCCAGACCGATGATGCCCGCGCCGATCACCACCAGATGGCCCGGAACCTCGGGCAGGCCGAGGGCGCCGGTGGAATCGACAATGCGCCTTTGATCCACATCGACGCCTGGCAGCGGCGTCGGCCGCGATCCAGTGGCGATGACGATGGATTTGGCCTCATAAATGGTTTTGACGCCGGCGGCGTCGGTGACCTCGACCTGGCCGGCGCCCGCGATGCGCGCGGCGCCCTTGATCCAGTCGACCTTGTTTTTCTTAAACAAAAACTCGACACCCTTGGTGAGCTGGCCGACCGAGTCGACCTTCTGCTTCATCATCACCGGCAGGTTGAGCGTGGGCGTGACGTCGATGCCGAAGCCGGCGAAATCCTTCCCCGCCAACTCGAACAGCTCCGAGGCGTGCAGCAGGGACTTGGACGGTATACAGCCGACGTTGAGGCAGGTTCCGCCCAGCGTCTCGCGCTTTTCCACGCACGCGACGGTGAGGCCCAATTGTCCCGCCCGGATCGCGCCGTTGTAGCCGCCCGGGCCGCCGCCGATGATGATGACGTCATAGGACGGCATGGGAAATCCTCTCGCAGAAAACGCGCGACTATCTAGTCGCCCTCGGCCGTCCAGTCGACGACCTTCAGCCCGTCGATCCTGGAAAATTCGCGGTGATTGGCGGTGACGACCGTCCAGCCGCTCGCCAGGGCGTGGCCGTAATCAAAGCTCTTCCATGGCGATGAACAGATAGTCTCCCGCGCCGCCATACGCTGGCGCCGGGGTCAGACCGGGAGTCGCAAAAGCCCCGTAGCCCAGATCGCCCAACCAATCGAACAAAGCGGCCGGGCTGTCGCCGGCGCGCGCGAGCAAGGCCTCATCCACCTCAAGATAAAGCGCCGGCCTGTCACGCCGGAGGGTCCGCTCGGCGCCCAGCAGGGCCTGCAGCTCCCAGCCCTCAATGTCGGCCTTGAGGAAATCGACACGCGCCAAGCCCCTTTCCGCGACGAAGGCGTCGAGGGTGGTGAGGGTGACAATCTGATCGTGGACGCGACCGACGCCGGGACCGAGGTGGGCCGTGCCAAATCCCAGGCTCCCTTGGCGTTTGATCGGCGTATGCAGCGCCAATTCACCGGGCGCGCGCGCCAGACCCATTGGAATGATGGTTATGTTGGTGATTGCGTTGAATCTCAAGGCCGGGCCCATCACCGACCGCGCATAGGCCGAGGGCTCGAAGGCGTAGACGTGTCCGCCAGGCGCCATGCCGGCGAATAGTTTCGAGAACTGGCCGGCGTGGGCGCCGACATCGACAATCACCCCGTCGGCCGGAATATAGCGCGCGAACACCGGCGAGAGCTCGCGATGATGTTGTTGCGTCGCGGCCTTGAACGCGTGCGCCAGCCACGACGCGCGCTGGCGGAGCGTCAGGCGCACGGGGGGCGGCCTTTCGCCATCAGATCCCCAGCAACAGCCGCCTGGGGTCTTCGATGTGTTCCTTGATCTTGACCAGGAACGTCACCGCGCCCTGCCCGTCGACTACGCGGTGATCGTAGGAGACGGCGAGATACATCATCGGGCGGATGACGATCTGACCGCCGACCACGACGGGACGGTCCTGAATCTTGTGCATGCCGAGAATGCCCGACTGCGGCGCGTTCAGGATCGGGGTCGACATCAGCGAGCCGTAGACCCCGCCGTTGGAGATGGTGAAGGTGCCGCCCTGCAGATCCCCCAGCGCGAGGGTCCCGTCGCGCGCCTTTTTGCCCAGCGCGCCAATTTCCCGTTCGACCTCGGCAATCGACATGAGGTCGGCGTCGCGCACCACCGGAACCACCAGGCCCCGCTCTGAACCGACGGCGACGCCGATGTCGTAATGGTTCTTGTAGATCAGATCCTGGCCGTCGATTTCGGCGTTGACCGACGGCACCTCTTTCAGCGCGGCGATGCAGGCCTTGACGAAGAAGCCCATGAATCCGAGCTTGACGCCGTGGCGCTTTTCAAAATTCTCCTTGTACTGACTACGCAGCTCCATCACCGCGCTCATATCCACCTCGTTGAAGGTGGTGAGCATGGCCGCGGTCTGTTGCGCTTCCTTCAGGCGCCGGGCGATGGTCTGGCGCAGCCGGGTCATGCGCACGCGTTCCTGGCGCTCGTGGATCTCGCGCACCGGGGCCGGCGTGGGCGCGGCGACCGGTGCGGCGGCGCGAGCTTCGAGGGCGGCCAGAGCGTCGCCCTTGGTGATGCGCCCATCCTTGCCGCCGCCGACAATCCTTGACGTATCGAGGCTGTTTTCGGTGACGATGCGCTGAACGGCGGGCGATAACGGCAGGGCGGCGGGCAGCGGGGAGACGGGGGTCGGCGTAGGGGCAGGCGGCACGGGCTTGACTGCCGCGGGTTCAGGCGGCGGGGGCGTGGCGGTTGGCGCGGGCGCCTGGACGGCGCCGGCGGGGGCCGCGCCGACCTGGCCCAGGCGCTGGCCCGGCAAGACCGTGGCGCCCTCTTCGGCGTCGATGACGCTCAAAATCCCGTCTTCCGGAGCGGCGACTTCAAGACTGACCTTGTCGGTTTCCAGTTCGACCAGAACCTCGTCGCGTTTGACCAGGTCGCCGGCCCGCTTCATCCACTTCGCCACCGTCGCTTCGGTTACGGACTCCCCAAGCGTGGGGGTCATGATGTCGGTCATGTCGAAGCGGCTCCGGGCAAAAATAGTCGTTCAGGACGAGGCGGGGTAGGTCTTAGGCCAATTGATGGGTTCAGGCGAACGCCTGGGCGAGGAAGGTTTCGAGTTCCTTTTTGTGCCGGCTCATCAGGCCCGCCGCGGTCGAGGCCGACGCCGGTCGACCAACATAGCGCGCGCGCTTGGCCTCAACTTTCAGCTTGGCCAGGGTCAGCTCCAGCCAAGGATCGACGAAGGTCCAGCCGCCCATGTTCTTCGGCTCTTCCTGGCACCACACCAGTTCGGCGTCCTTGAATCGCGCCAGTTCCGTCGACAACGATTTGATCGGCCACGGATAAAACTGCTCCAGGCGCAGCAGATAAACATCGTCGATGCCGCGCCGCTCGCGCTCTTCCAGAAGGTCGAAATAGACCTTGCCCGAGCACAGAACCACGCGCCGGATGCGGCTGTCGGTCTGCAGGCGAATCTCGGTGTGGCGACCCTGTTCGGCGTCGTCCCACAGCACCCGGTGGAAGGATGACCCTTCGGCCATTTCCGACAGGCTCGAGACCGCCTTCTTGTGCCGCAGCAGGGATTTGGGGGTCATCATGATCAAGGGTTTGCGGAACTCGCGCAGAACCTGACGGCGCAGGATGTGGAAATAATTGGCCGGCGTGGTGCAGTTGGCCACCTGCAGGTTGTCTTCGGCGCACAGCTGCAGGAAGCGCTCCAGCCGGGCCGATGAATGTTCCGGTCCCTGGCCCTCATAGCCGTGCGGCAGCAGCAGGGTCAGGCCCGACATGCGCAGCCATTTGCGCTCGCCCGAGGAGATGAACTGATCAATCACCACCTGGGCGCCATTGGCGAAGTCGCCGAACTGCCCCTCCCAAAGGGTCAGGGTGCTGGGGTCGGTGAGGGAAAAACCATACTCGAAACCCAGCACCGCCTCTTCCGACAGGGCCGAATCCAGACCTTCGAAGTGAGCCTGCCCCGGCGCGATATTCGAGAGAGGCGTGTAGTGCTGTTCCGTGGTCTGATCGATGAAGTCGCAGTGACGCTGCACGAAGGTTCCGCGCACGCTGTCCTGACCGGATAGGCGCACCGGCACGCCCTGATCGAGCAGGCTGGCGAAGGCGAGGTGCTCTCCCGTCGCCCAATCGATGTTTTCGCCGGTTTCGATCATCGTGCGGCGGCCGTCAATCACCCGAGCGACGGTCTTATGGATGTCGAAGCCCTCGGGGATACTGGTGAACTTGAGCCCCAGATCGCGCAGCTTCTGCAGCGGCACGGCGGTATCACCGCGACGGTCCTCGCCGTCGGGCAGGGCGAGGCCGGACCATTTTCCATCCAGCCAGTCGGCCTTGTCGGCCTGATAGGTCTTGCCGGCCTCAAATTCGGCGTCGAGGAAGGTCGAAAACTCCGCCACCCAGCCGTCGATCTCCGCGGGCGTGGCCACGCCTTCGTCGATCAGACGGCGGGCGTAGATTTCCCGCGTGGACGGCTGTTCCTTGATCTTCTTATACATCAAGGGCTGGGTCATCGTCGGATCGTCACCCTCGTTGTGACCAAAGCGGCGATAGCAGAACATATCGATAACCACGTCCTTGCCGAACTGCTGGCGATATTCGATGGCGACCTTGGCGGCGAAGGTCACCGCCTCGGGATCATCGCCATTGACGTGAAAGATCGGCGCCTCGACCATCAAGGCGACGTCGGACGGATAGGGACTGGTGCGGCTATAGCGCGGGCTGGTGGTGAAGCCGATCTGGTTGTTGACGATAAAGTGAATCGCCCCGCCGGTGCGATAGCCGCGGATGCCCATCAGGTTGAAGCATTCGGCCACCACGCCCTGACCGGCGAACGCGGCGTCGCCGTGCATCAGCAGCGGCAAGACGTGGCCGCGCCCGGCCGAGGGGTTTTCGCGCAGGGCGAACGCCTGTTTCGCCCGCGCCTTGCCCAACACTACCGGATTGACGATCTCCAGATGGCTGGGGTTGGCGGTGAGGGACAGATGCACTTCATTGCCGTCGAAGGTGCGGTCCGAGGACGCGCCCAGATGGTATTTCACATCGCCCGAACCCTCAATGTCCGACGGCAGGGACGAGCCGCCCTGAAATTCGTGAAAGATCACCTGATACGGTTTGGCCATCACCGCGGCGAGGACGTTCAGGCGCCCGCGATGGGGCATGCCCAGGACAATGTCTTTCACGCCAAGGGCGCCGCCGCGCTTGATGATCTGCTCCAGAGCCGGCACCGCCGACTCGCCGCCGTCAAGGCCAAAGCGCTTGGTGCCGGGGAAGCGCTTGTTGAGGAAGCGCTCGAAACCCTCGGTCTCGATCAGCTTCTTGAGGATGGCGATCTTGCCTTCCTTGGTGAAGCTGATTTCCTTGTCGCGGCCCTCGATGCGTCGCTGTAGCCACGCTTTTTCGGACGGCACGGAGATGTGCATGTACTGCACGCCGACATTGCCGCAGTAGGTGCGCCGCAGCAGCGCGAGGATCTCGCGCACCGTCGCACTTTCAAGCCCCAGCACATAGTCGAGAAAGATCGGCCGGTCGAAATCGTTCTCGGCGAAGCCGTAGGTGGCCGGATCGAGCTCGCTGGCGTCGCCCTCGGTCACCGCCAGACCAAGCGGATCCAGATTGGCCTTGAGGTGGCCGCGCATGCGGTAGGCGCGGATCATCATGATCGCGCGCAGGGAATCGAGGGTGCGCGCGCGCACCTCGTCGGGTCGGGCGGCGGGCGCGGCCTCGGCGATCCGGCTTTCCAGCTTGGCGTCCAGCGCCGGCCACACCCCATCGATGGCCGACATCCATTCGGGGCGGGGCGCGGTAAGCGGCGTCGGTGTCCAGGCCGGCGGGGCGACCGCGCGGCGCACGGCCTCGGCGTCATCGGACAGCGAAGCGAAAAAGGCCCGCCACGACGGCTCGACCGAAGCCGGATCGCTCGCCCACCGCGCCTGCAGGTCTTCGACGAAGTCCCCGTTCGCGCCGTAAAGAAACGACGTCTCGGCCAGAACCTCGTTCAGCCGCCCAGCATCATCAGCCATATCAACTCGCCTTGCCCGACCGACATCATGACGGGCGCGCCTTCTATAGTATTTGCACAATAGCTCAAAACCGGCGTCCCGTTGACCGTATATGGTGAGGAAAATGAGGCGGTGTGGGCATTTGTTGGGCGACGGGGTTCAGAATCACGGCGCCCACTGCTAGCCAGGGCGTCCGCTGGGACCCGCGCATGGCCTATTTCGGCAACGAAACCGTCAATCGCCTGAACCTGCACTACGCGATCCACGCCTTGGCCATCACCGGCGGCGGCGCGTTTTTCGGTGCTTTTCTGCTGCGCGCCGGGGTTTCAGCGCCCGGCGTACTCGCGGCGCTGGCCGCTATTCTCTTCGGGCGGTTCATGATCCGGCCGGCGGTTCTTGTTCTGGCCCAGCGATGGGGCCTGCGGCCGCTGGTCATCGCAGGCACGGTGATCAGCGCCCTGCAATACCCGCTTTTGGCCGAGGTGCATGGCGTGGGCGTAGCCCTTTTGGTTCTGTGCGCCGTCTCCAGTGCGGGCGACACGCTGTATTGGACATCCTATCACGCCTATTTCGCCGCCCTGGGCGATGACGAACATCGCGGTCATCAGATCGGCGCGCGCGAGGCGATCGCGGCGGTCGTCGGCATTGTAGGGCCCCTGGCCGCGGGCTGGGGGCTGACCCAATTGGGGGCACGGATCACTTTTGGCGCGACCGCCGCCGTCCTGGTCGCGGCGACCCTGCCGATCCTGCGCACGCCCAACGTCACCATCGCCCAGACCGCGCCGGGCGCCTTTCGCGCATCGCTGAAGGGCGTGGTGCTGTTCGCCCTCGATGGTTGGATCGCCGCCGGGATTTTCTATGTGTGGCAGATCACCCTTTTCGTCACCCTGGGCGAAAACTTCACCGCCTTTGGCGGGGCCATGGCTTTGTCAGCCCTGGTTGGCGCGATTCTGGGACTGTTATTGGGCCGCTCGATCGACCAGGGTCACGGCCGCAGGGCGGTGAGGTGGGCGGTGAGCGCCCTTGTCGCGGTGATCGTCTTGCGGGCCGGCAGCTACGGAAATCCGGTTCTGGCCGTTGCGGCCAACGCCGCCGGCGCCCTGGTGACGGCCCTCTATATCCCGACCCTGATGACCGCCGTCTACCACCAGGCCAAGGGTTCGCCATGCGCCCTGCGCTTTCATATGGCCACCGAAGGCGGCTGGGACGCGGGCTGCGCGGGCGGTTGCCTGACCGCCGCGGCTCTGATCTGGGCCGGCGCGCCCTTGTGGTTGGGAATATTGCCGGCGCTGTTGGGCGCGGGCGCGATGGCGGTGCTGCTGGGCCGCTACTACGGGGGACAGACGGCGACGGACACCCTGGTTTAGCCTTTGAGCAATTCCACCAGAGTCTGCCCCAGCGCGGCGGGGGATGGCGACACCTTGATGCCGGCCGCCTCCATCGCCGCGATCTTGTCTTCGGCGCCGCCCTTGCCGCCGGCGATGATGGCGCCGGCGTGACCCATGCGCCGCCCGGGAGGGGCGGTGCGGCCGGCGATGAAGCCGACCATCGGCTTTTTGACCTTCGACGCCTTGATGAAGGCGGCGGCGTCTTCCTCAGCCGAGCCGCCGATCTCGCCGATCATGATGATCGAGTGGGTGGCCGGATCGGCGAGGAACATCTCCAGGATGTCAATGAATTCGGTGCCCTTGACCGGATCGCCGCCGATGCCGACCGCCGTGGTTTGGCCCAGGCCCACCTGGCTGGTCTGGAACACCGCTTCATAGGTCAAGGTGCCCGAGCGCGACACCACGCCGACCGAACCATCGCGGAAGATGTTGCCGGGCATAATGCCGATCTTGCATTGGTTCGGGGTGAGCACGCCGGGGCAGTTGGGTCCGATCAGGCGCGATTTGGAGCCCTGCAGGGCGCGTTTCACCGCGATCATGTCCATCACCGGAATGCCCTCGGTAATGCAGACGATCAGGGGGATTTCGGCGTCGATCGCTTCCAGGATGGCGTCGGCGGCGAAGGGCGGCGGGACATAGATCACCGAGGCGTCCGGATGGGTGGCGGCGGCCGCCTCGCCGACCGTGTCGAACACCGGCAGGCCGACGTGGATGGTCCCGCCCTTGCCCGGCGACACGCCTCCGACCATCGCCGTGCCGTAGGCGATGGCCTGTTCGGTGTGGAAGGTGCCTTGGGCGCCGGTGACGCCCTGGCAGATCACGCGGGTCTGTTTGCCGATCAGGATGGACATGGGTTTTCGTTTCTTGAGGGGAGCGGTTGAAAGGTGAAGGCCGGCCCGGCCGGTGGAGCCGGACGCGTCAGGCGGCGCGGACCGCCTTTACGATCTTTTGTGCGCCGTCGGACAGGTCGTTGGCGGCGATGACGTTGAGACCGCTTTCGTTGATGATTTTCTTGCCGAGTTCGACATTGGTGCCTTCGAGACGGACCACCAACGGGACCTTCAGGCCCATTTCCTTCACCGCCGCGACCACGCCCTCGGCGATGATGTCGCAGCGCATGATGCCGCCGAAAATATTGACCAAAATCCCCTTCACACTGGGGTCGGCGGTGATGATCTTGAACGCCGCGGTGACCTTTTCCTTCGAAGCGCCGCCGCCGACGTCGAGGAAGTTGGCGGGCTCCGCGCCATAGAGCTTGATGATGTCCATGGTCGCCATGGCCAGACCCGCGCCATTAACCATGCAGCCGATTTCACCGTCCAGCGCGATGTAGGAAAGGTCGTGCTTGGAGGCCTCGATTTCCTTGGCGTCTTCCTCGCTCTCGTCGCGCAGGGCGGCGAGATCCGGATGGCGATAAAGGGCGCTGTCGTCGAACGACACCTTGGCGTCGAGCACCACCAGCATGCCGTCGTTGGTCACGATCAGCGGGTTAACCTCCAGCAGGCTCATGTCGGTCTGGGTGAAGGCCTTGTAGAGCGCCGGCAACAGCGTGCGCAGCTGCTTGGCCTGCTCGCCCTTCAGGCCCAAGGTTTTGGCCAGGGTCTGGGCGTGGTGCGGCCAGGGGCCGGTGGCCGGATCGATGGAGAAGGTGATGATCTTTTCGGGCGTGGCGTGGGCCACTTCCTCGATATCCATGCCCCCCTCGGTCGAGGCGACCACGGCGACGCGGCTGGTTTCACGGTCGACCAGCAGCGACAGATAGAGTTCCTTGGCGATGGCCGCGCCTTCTTCGATGTACAGCCGACGCACCTCGCGGCCCTTGGGACCGGTCTGGTGGGTGACCAGCGTCATCCCGAGCATCCGCGTCGCCTCGGATTTCAGGTCGTCCATCGATTTGACGACCTTGACGCCGCCGCCCTTGCCACGACCGCCGGCGTGAATCTGCGATTTGACCACCCACACCGATCCGCCAAGGCTTTCCGCGGCCGCGACCGCTTCGGCGACGGTAAAAGCCGCGCCGCCGCGCGGAACCGGAACGCCGAACTTCGCGAGGACGGCTTTGGCTTGGTGTTCGTGGATGTTCATGGGAGGTCCGCGTCGGGGAGGGGGAGCTGGGCGGTTATAGGGAGCGATGTTGCACCGCGCAACCGAACCGAGCGTACCCTTGGGATGCGACAATATCGCGCGGATTTCCCGAGCTCATCGCCACATTTACGCCGTCGCGAATTTGGAAAGATGCTCGCACGACCTTCAATCGAAATCTCGATTCGAAAGGCGGGGGGTTAGTAGGGGGTAACGATGAGCGTTCGACATCTTCTCTTTGCCTGCCGGCGCCTGACGCCGTTGGCTCTGGCGGGTCTGCTGGCGTCCTGCGCCTCGGAACCGCCGAGCGAAGCCTACCGCGCGCCCTATCGTCAGCCCTACCGCGAGCCGCCCCGCGTCGCCTGGCGACCAAGTGTGGAAAGAGAGACCGGCATAGCCCAGGAGTCCATCGGCAATTACGACACCCACATGGAGGCCGAGATCGCCTCGGCGCGCTATGCCTCCGTCGGCGGCGCGGTCGTCGACGCGGTCTACGAGGGCGGACGCCGGCAGTGGCGCGTGCAGGTCATCGGCCGTATCGGCGAGAGCACGCAGTCCCTTCACCGCCGCATTGCCGAAAACCCGCCCGTGTACAGAATGGCGTCCAGCACGCGATCATCCCCCAGCCACGCCGTCGTGCATCACCGACATCGGACGCACACGTCCTAGGGTCTACTCGCCGACTCCGTACCGCGCCATGAACATCGCCACGGCGCCGGCAACCTGGTAAGCGATAACCTTGCGCGTCGGACGAGCCGTGACGTTCAGAACGCGCGGCAGATGTTGCTGTCCGCGGCACAGCGAGAAGAATTGCGCGGCGGCGAGGGCGCAGTCTTGAGGGTTGATCTGGCCGCGCGCCTTCGCGCCCTCGATGTAGGCCTGCAGATGGTCCAGCCCGACGGCGGGACCCGCCTCATAGAAGATCCGCGCCAGTTCGGGCGTGCGGCCCGCCTCGGCGACGACGATCTGGAAGGTCCGCACCGCACGATCCGACATCAGCTGGGTGACATAGCCTTCGCCGAACCGGGTCAGCACCTCGGCCACGGGAAGATCTTCGGAGAAATCGAACAGACCGGCGGCGAAGAGCGTGCAGACGCCGCGGATATGCGCCTCGAACAGGGCCTCCTTGCTGGAAAAATAGTTGTACAGCGTGCCCTTTGAGCCGCCCAGGCGCGCGGCGATCGTCGACATCGACGCCGCTTCATAGCCCAGCTCGTTAAACACCTCGCGCGCAACGGCCAGGATGGCTTCGCGACGTTGGTCCTGCCGATTGGCCGCCCCAGACCGAACTAGGGGCGGCTTGTGGGTTGACAAGGCGCGGATCTCCATGAATTAGAGTTATGACCGTACGGTACGGTCAATTTTTTGCACGTGACGCCTTCCATGTCCAGACCATTTTTGCGCGGCGCGAGCCTAATTTCGGTGATCGGCCTGATAGCCGGATGCGCCGCCCTGCCGGCCGGCGGGCCGCCCAAGACCTTGGCGTCGGCGGCCTCCGTGACCTCACGCCGCAGCCTCGCGGCGCCGGCGCGGGCCTGGCCGGGCGATGGCTGGTGGCGCGCTTATGACGATGCGCAGCTTGACGGGCTGGTCGACGAGGCCCTGGCCAGATCGCCGGACGTGGCCCAGGCGCGCGCCCGGCTTGACAAGGCGAACGCGGTGGCCGGCCAGGCCCGAGCCGCGCTCGTCCCGGCGCTCGAAGGCCGCGCGAACGCGAGCGAAAACAAGCAAAGTTACAATTTCGGCATTCCGCCGCTCTTTGTGCCCAAGGGCTATAACGACGCCGGGACGGTGACCCTGAACCTCAGTTATCAGCTGGATCTGTGGGGCGAAAACCGCGCCGCCTTGGCCGCCGCCACCTCGGACGCCCGCGCCGCGCAGGCCGACGCCGCCGAGGCGCAGCTGGCCCTCTCGACCTCGGTCGCGGCGGCCTACGCCGATCTCGAACGGTTGTGGGCCGAGCGCGAGGTCGCGCAGCGCGCGGTGCAGTCGCGCAGCGAAACCCTCGATCTGGTCAGCCGCCGGGTGGCCAATGGCCTCGACACTCAAGGGGAGCTAGGCCAGGCGCGGTCCGGTCAGGCCTCGGCGCGCGCGGACCTTGCCGCCATCGACGAGGAGGTCGCGCTTGACCGCAATCAGATTGCCGCCTTGCTTGGCGCTGGTCCGGATCGAGGCTTGGCGATTGTCACGCCGGTGGCGGCGACCCTGACGCCATTCGGTCTGCCCGCCCGTCTGGCGATCGACCTCGTCGGACGCCGCCCAGACCTCACCGCCGCGCGTTGGCGGGCGCAATCGGCGGCCAAGCGCATCCACCAGGCCCAGGCCAAGTTCTATCCGAACGTCAATCTGGCCGCCTATATCGGCTATCAGTCGTTCGGCCTCGCCAACCTGTTCGCCTCCGGATCGGGCATTGGCCAGAGCGGTCCGGCGGTGACCCTTCCGATCTTCGAGGGCGGACGCCTGCGGGCGGGCTTGCGCGGCGCCCGCGCCGACTATGACGAGGCCGTCGCGGTCTATGACAAGACCCTCGTCCAGGCCGTCCGCGAGGTGGCCGACGCCGCCGCCAGCGAACGCGCCCTCACGGTTCGGCTCAAGGAAAGCGGCGATGCGCTGACCGCAAGCGAGGACGCCTATCGGATCGCCCGCCTGCGCTACGACGGCGGCCTGGCCAATTATCAGGCCGTGCTCCTCGCCGAGGACGCCGTCCTGCAGGATCGCCGCGCGGTCGCTGATCTGCGCGCCCGCGCCCTCACCCTCGATATCCAGCTCGTCCGCGCCCTCGGCGGCGGGTTCGACGTGACGCCCCAATAGACTGGTCGAACACCCATGACCCACGAAACTGTATCGAGTCTTTCTCCCGCCGAAGACGGCCGGTCGCGAACGATCCGGCGGCGGTTATTCGTCATCCTGGGCGTCGCCGTCGCCGTCGGCGCCTTGATCTGGCTGATCTATTGGCTGGTCATCGGCCGAAACCACGTGGCCACCGACAACGCCTATGTCGACGCCAACATCGCCGAAATCACCCCTCTTGTGTCCGGATCGGTGACGCGGGTGCTGGTCGCCGACACCCAGAGCGTTAAGGCCGGCCAGCCGCTGGTGGTCATCGATCCCACCGATTTCCAGGTGGGGCTGGCCCAGGCCCAGGCCCAGGCGGCGCAGGCGGAGCGGCGGGTGCGCGGCTATTTCGCCAACGCCCAGGCCCTCGCCGGTCAGGTTGCCGCGCGCGACTCCGACATCACCCGCGCCGACGCCCAGATCGATGGCGCTCAGGCCGACTTTGACCGCGCCCGCACCGAACTGGGCCGCCGGGAACGGCTGGCGGCGTCCGGCGCGGTGTCCGGCGATGAACTCACCGCCGCGCAGAACCAGTTCAGCACGGCCAAAGCAGCCCTGGAGGTGGCGCGTGCCGGTCGGGCGCAGGCCATCGCCAACCGCGGCGCGGCGGTTGGCGCGCAGGACGTGAACGGCGCCCTGATCTCCGGTTCCGCGGTCGAGTCCAACCCCGAGGTGGTGGCCGCCCGCGCCAATGTGGGCGTCGCCAAGCTCAATCTGGAGCGCACGACCCTGCGGGCCCCGTTTGACGGCGTCATCGCGAAAAAGGATGTGGCTGTCGGCCAACGCGCCCAGGTTGGCGCGTCGCTGATGAGCGTGGTTCCCTTGTCGCAAGTCTATGTGAACGCCAACTTCAAGGAAGTGCAGCTACGCAAGGTGAAGATCGGCCAGCCGGTCACCTTGACCGCCGATCTCTACGGCGGCGGGGTCAAGTATCACGGTCGGGTAGCCGGCTTCGCCGGCGGCACCGGCGCGGCCTTCTCGCTGATTCCCGCGCAGAACGCGACGGGAAATTGGATCAAGGTGGTGCAGCGTCTGCCGGTGCGGGTCACGCTCGATCCGGCCGAACTGCGAAGCCACCCCCTGCGCGTTGGCCTTTCCATGAAGGCCGACATCGACGTCTCGGATCGCTAGGACGCGAGGAGCTTTTCGATGTCCGACAACCGCGCCGACGAAGATGTCGCCCCGATGGCGGGCGTTTGGCTGTGGGTCGCCGGGTTGACCCTGGCCTTCGCCAACTTCGTCGTGGTGCTCGACACCACCATCGCCAACGTCTCGGTGCCGCACATCGCCGGCGGTCTGGCGGTTTCGCCCAGCCAGGGCACCTGGGTCATCACCTCATATTCGGTGGCCGAAGCGATCACCGTGCCCTTGACCGGCTGGCTCGCGCAAAGGTTCGGCGCCGTGCGGGTGTTCGCCACCGCCATGTTCGCTTTTGGCGTGTGTTCGGCCCTGTGCGGCCTGGCCCCGTCGCTGGGAACGCTGGTGTTGTTTCGGGTTCTGCAGGGGCTTTCGGGCGGGCCGATGATCCCGCTGTCGCAGACCCTGATGCGCCGAATATTCCCCCTGCATCTGCAGCCCACGGCGTTCGGATTGTGGGCCATGACCACCGTCACCGCGCCGATCGCCGGGCCCCTGCTCGGCGGCGCCATCGTCGACACCGTCGGCTGGCCGTGGATTTTCTACATCAATGTGCCGGTCGCGGTTGTTATGTCCATCGCCGCCTGGCGCCTGCTTCGAAGCCATGAAACGCGCACTGAACGACGTCCCGTGGACGTGGTCGGCATCGCCTTGATGGTGACCTGGATCAGCGCCATGCAAATCATGCTCGACAAGGGCAAGGACCTCGACTGGTTCGGCTCGCCGGTGATCGTCGCCCTCGCCCTGATCGCGGCTATCGGCTTTGTCGCCTTCCTGATCTGGGAACTCACCGACGCCAATCCGGCCGTCGATTTGCGCATATTCCGCCAGATCGGCTTTGCGACGACGGCGGTGGTGAACTGCCTGGCCTACGGGACCTTTTTCGCCGGGGTTGTGCTGATCCCGCTGTGGCTGCAGACCACGATGGGCTACACCGCGACCTGGGCGGGGCGGGTCACGGCCTTTCAGGGCCTCGCCGCGGTGATAGTCTCACCGATCGTGGCGCGGCTGATGCGGGTGATCGATCCGCGACTGCTGGTGTTTTTCGGCGTGATGATGATGGCCGGCGTCTCCCTCTGGCGCGGCGATTTCAGCACCGACACGGGCTTTTGGGCGATTGCCGCGCCGCAATTTGCGCAAGGCATCTGCATGCCGTTCTTCTTCATTCCTCTCACCACACTTGCGCTGGGCGGGGTGAAGTCCTCGGAAGTCGCCTCGGCGGCCGGCCTGCTCAATTTCACCCGCACGACGGGCGCGGCCTTCGCCGTATCGATCATGACCACGACCTGGGAAGACACCGCCACTGCGCACCGGACCGTTCTCGCCGGCGCGCTGAACAACCCTGGCGCGGTGATCGGCCAGCTGGGCGGTGGCCCCGGCGTGGGACTGCGCCAACTCGACACCCTGGTTCAGGGTCAGTCGGTCATGCTGGCCACGGACCAGATCTTCGTCGTCTGCGCCGCGATATTGGCCGCGGTCGCGTGCCTGATGGTTCTCGTGCCCAAGCCGACCACCATGGTCCCGTCAGACGCGGGCGGACACTAAACCTCAGCCGGCCGCCCGCCCCGCGAACAGGCCATCGGTCAATGCGGTCGAGATCAACGCGCCTTGCCGAGGACGGCGGTAGCGCGGCGCTCAAGCTTGCCCCAGCCGACCCGATAGCCGCGTATCGCGCTGACCACCGACTTGACCACCACATAGTACATCAGCTGGCGGTAGCCGAAGCGTTGCACCGGCAGCCAGATCAAATCCCGCCACGGCGCCTTGCGCTCGAGCGCCATGCCGAGTGCGCCGGCCGACAGGTCCAGAAAGATGAAGGCCGCCCAGTAGAAGACCGAGCGGATGGTGTCGTCGGGCGACCATTCGACGGGGTGATAGGCGCGAGCGTAGATCGCCCAGCCGAGGCTGGAAAAGATCGCCAGATCGACCAGCGGCGCGGCGACGGTGAGGAAGATCTGAAACAGCCATATCTGCGGCAGGGCGATGAACCCGAGCACGGGCCGTTGGGTGTTGAACAGGCCCGCGCGATGCTTCCACAGACATTGCAAGGTGCCAAACGACCAACGGAAACGCTGATTGAGCAGGCCCCGCACCGTATCGGGCGCCTCGGTGTAGGCGCGCGCTGAGGAATCGAACTCCACGCGCCAGCCGGCCCGCTGGAAGGCGAGGGTCAGGTCCTGATCCTCCGCCAGGGTGTCTGCGGGATAGCCGCCCAATTCAGCCAGGGCGGTGCGCCGCCACGCGCCGACCGCGCCGGGCACCACAGTCACCGCGCCCAGGGCGGCGAGGGCGCGGCGCTCCAGGTTTTGAGCGGTAACGTATTCCAGCGCCTGCCAGCGGGTAATCAGGTTGAGGCGGTTGCCGACGATGGCGTTCCCGGCCACCGCGCCAACTTTGGGGTTTACAAACCAGCGGGCAAGCTTGGGCAGGGTGTCGGGAGGAAACAGGGTGTCGGCGTCCAGAGCGACGATGATATCGCCCTTGGTCTGGGCGAGCCCACGATTGAGCGCCCGCGCCTTGCCGCCGTTCTCGAACGTCATCAGCCTCACGCGAGGGTTATCGCCGAACGCCTCGCTGACAACCGCCGATGTCCGGTCCGTTGATCCGTCGTCGAGCACCAGAACCTCGAGATGCGGCCACTGCGAGCCGAGGATGCGCTCCACCGACGAGACAATCACCTTTTCCTCATTGAAGCACGGAATGAGGACGCTGATGAACGGGCCGGTCGCCGCGTCCAGCATGGCCGGTTCGCGGCCGGCCGCATGCAGGCGGTGCCAAAGGGCCAGGACCGCCAAAAACGCCAGGCGCAGCGTGCCCAGCACGATGGCGACCAGAAACAGGCCCTGCATGGCCATGTTCAGATAGCGGAAGAAGCCGAAGCCCAGTCGATCAATCCACAGCTCCACCGACGTGCGCGACGTCACCGGCATGGCGTCGCGCCGGCTCATGCCCGCCAGTTGATCCAGCGTCACCAGTTTGTAGCCGTTGGCCCGCAACGCATCGATCAGCCCTGGCAAGGCCGCCACGGTGCGACTACGATCACCGCCGGCGTCATGCAGCAACACCACTTGGCCCGCCTTTTCGCCGCTGACCTGGAGCTTTTCGAGGGTCTGCTTGATGATCGCGTCAGGCGGCGGCTTTTGCCAGTCGTCGGGATCGATGCGCAGACCGGCGATCAGATAACCGAAACTTTGGGCCACCTTGAGCGGCTCCACTTCATCGGGGGTCGATGGTTCGGCGTCGCCAAAATAAGGCGGACGAAAAAAGCGCATCGACCGCCCTGTCAGGACCTCAAACAGGCGCTGGGTGGTGTTGATCTCCAGGTCGGTCTGGATGAGCGGTGTGGCGCTGATGTTGGGATGGGTCCAGGTATGATTACCGACCAGATTGCCCTCGCGCACCTCTCTGGCCACCAAAGCCGGTTTGGCCTGCATGTTCTCGCCGATCACGAAAAAGGTCGCCGTCGCCTTCTTGGCTTTCAGCACATCGAGAATTTTCGGCGTCCAACGACCGTCGGGGCCGTCATCGAAGGTCAGTGCGACCCAGCCAGGATGAGCGCCATAGCGGTCGATCACATAGGACGTCGGCATGACGTTATAAGTCTCTCCCGATATCAAACCGGTCTCGGGATCGATTTCGATGGAGCGCCGGCCGCCGGTCGGCGAGGAGTCGACGTGCAGGATTTCGCCGGAGCCGTCGAAATCCACGCCGATCCCAGGCGCGATGGCCTCAAGCCCAACCGGCCTGGCTGAATTGAACGGCTGCTTGAAATAACGCCACGCCGAGGGATCTTCGCCACCCATCCGCCATAGCGCATAGCCCTGTGGGCGATAGGTTTCGGCGACCTTGATCTGGTTGAACACCGTAGCGACGTCGAGGAACCACACCTGGTGCTGACGGCCATTATCGTCGGCGTAAGCGTAGTGGGGATTGAGCGCATTGTCGTCGAGCGTGACCTCGGCGTCCGCGTCATGCGCCGTCTGGGTGGCGTCGTAGAAGGTGACCGTCGTGGCCTTGGCCGGCCCCTTGGCGTCCTTCAAGATCCAGTCGTAGCCATAGGCGCCGAAGATGACGACCGTGTGTGCGGGATCCAGCCTTTCCATATCGGCCGCCAGGGTGGTCTCGAACCAATCCTGACCGGCCGCGGGGCCGGCGTCGCCGCCGGTCCAGTGCTGGTCGAACGCCATCAGCATGACCGTGTCGACCAGGCTTTGAATCCGCTTCAGATTCCAGGAATCGTCGCCGAAGGGCGCGGTGACCCAGACCTGGCGACCGAGCGGCTTGAGGGCAGCCCTGGCCTCGGCGAGGAGCGCAGGATATTGCGCCAGCGCCGGCTTCGACAGGTTTTCAAGATCGAAGACATAGCCGCCGTAGCCCCTTTGCTGCGCCAGCACGACCAGGTTGGCGATCAAGGCCTTACGCGCGGCCGGATTAGTCACCAGGGCGCTGGCCATCGGTCCGTCGATGATGTCGTTGTGACCGGCGTGGACCATGGGCAGGATCGACGGCGGCGACTTGGCCGCGGCGATCAGGGCCTCCGCTTGGGGATCGGAGGTCACATCAATGTGGCCCAGCGAGCCGTTGAGCAGAACCCACTGCGGGCAGATGACGTCGAGCTGATCGACATGGCGTTTGAGGGAAACGCGGGATTCTTCGTCCCACGACACATAAAATCCAACCGACAGTGGCCGCGCCACGCCGCCCGCGGCGGCCTTTCCGGGGACAGGAACGTGCCGCCAGCCTTCGCCGCGCTTCAATCGATGACCGTTCTCCACATGCAGAGCCTGCAGCACCTGCGGATCCTTCAAGGTCACCTGCGGCAGACGGGGCGCAAAGGCCAGCGTGGCGAAAAATCCCGCCACCACCAGGGCGATGGTCGCGATCACCAATCCGACGCCCAGATTGGCCTGCTTGGCGCGCTGACCGCTCGGATCGTGGAATACGAAATTATCCATGGTCGGGCGGACTTAAGCTCTCACGCAGATTCGGGGGGCATTCCCTGAACCGGGCAACATCACGAAAGGCAAGCGTGATGCAAGTGGCGCGGCGGGCCGCTGCACCCATATCCCGTCAGCGGCGGCGCGCGCGCCACGCGTCGGCCGTCTGACCCCAGACATCCACGTCGCCATGTTCAATGGGCGGCGGCAGGGTCGCCGTGCGCAGTATCCGCGATCCGAGGCTTTCGGCGACCTTGCGCGAGGCGAGGTTGGCCGGATCGATGCAATGGATGATTTCCGACCAGGCGAGGTGATCAATGGCCCAATCCATGGCCGCCGAAGCAGCTTCGACGGCGTAGCCGCGGCCCCAGGCGTCGCGGGTCAGACCCCAGCCGACTTCCGTGCCCGGCCAGGCCTCCGGATGGATCGGGCCGATCCGACCGATCCAGCGACCCGAGGTCTGTTCGACGACCGAAAACATGCCAAAGCCCTGGATCGCCCAGGCGCCGGCGGCGGTCAGAAAGCTTCGCCAGGCTGTGGGACGCGGTTGGACCCCGCCCAGGAACTTCATGGCGGTCTCGTCCGCCATCAGCGCCGCCCATGGATCGAAATCCCGCGCCTCGGGGGGCCGCAGGATCAGGCGCGCGGTCGTCAGGGTTGGCCCCAGGACGCTCACGCCAGCGACGGCTCGATCTGCTTGCAGGCCGCGATCAGACCCTGAACCGCCTCGACCGATTTGGCGAACATCGCCTTTTCCGCGTCGTCGAGCGGAAATTCCAAAACCCGTTCGGCGCCGCCGGCGCCGATTACCGTCGGCACGCCGACATAGAGACCGCTCTGGCCGTATTGCCCGGTCAGATGGGCCGCGCACGGCAGGACGCGCTTTTCGTCCTTAAGGTAGGATGTCGCCATGGCGATGGCGCTTTCAGCCGGGGCGTAAAAGGCCGAACCGGTCTTGAGCAGCGCGACAATCTCGCCGCCGCCACCGCGCGTGCGCTTGACGATGGCGTCCAGGGCGTCCTGGCTGAGCAGGCCCTGACGGACCAGTTCCGGCAGCGGCAGGCCGCCCACCGTCGAATGGCGCACCATCGGCACCATATCGTCGCCGTGACCGCCGAGGGTCCAGGCGTGGATGTCGCGCACCGATACGCCAAGCGCCTCGGCCAGGAAGAAGCGGAACCGCGCCGAATCCAGGACGCCGGCCATGCCGATCACCTTGTTATGTGGCAGGCCGGAAAATTCGCGCAAGGCCCAGACCATGGCGTCCAGCGGATTGGTGATGCAGATCACAAAGGCGTTCGGGGCGTGGGTCTTGATGCCCTCGCCCACCGCCTTCATCACCTTGAGGTTGATGCCGAGCAGATCATCACGACTCATGCCAGCCTTGCGCGGCACGCCGGCGGTGACGATGCAGACGTCCGCGCCGGCCAGATCGGCGTAGTCGCTCGTCCCTTTAAGCAGGGAATCGGCGCCAAACACCGGCGTCGCTTCGTTGAGGTCCAACGCTTTGCCCTGCGGCACGCCATCGACGATATCGAACAGGATCACGTCGCCGAGGCCCTCGCGCGCGGCGATGTGGGCCAGGGTGCCGCCGATCATTCCGGCGCCGATGAGGGCGATTTTTGCGCGGGCCATGGGGCGGGTCTCCGTGTTGGGGTGATGGGTTTGCGGCGCGCGGTCTAGACCGGGGCGGCCTCGCCCGCAAGGAGACGACGATCAGTCCCGGCGCAGAACGACGCTGGAGTGCGATCGGCCGTCATCCAACCGGCCGCGCCAACCCTGGCGAGGATCGCCGATGACATCGATTGTGGTCGCGCGCGTCCTTTCCGGACGGCTGAAGGTCAGACGAAGCCGCCGGCCCGTCCACGTGATCTCACTTACAACTCCAAGGCCGTCGTCGGCGCTCCGAGTTACGTCGCGCCAGGCCGCTTGGAGCGCGCCGCCGTCGGCTGGATCGACGATCGCAAAGACCAGGATCGCCCGGCCGCCGGCGTACAAGGTCCAGTGGCCATCAAGCGGGCCCTGCAGGGCCTGCGCCGCGACGAGCGAATCGCGCATACGCGCGTCAAACGCCGTTTCGCCCGGGGGCGACGCCACGACGGCCAGAGCCAGAAGGGCGACGCGCACGACGATCCTAGTCCCTCTCGGCGAGGGCGATGGCGTCAGCCACCGCGACGAGCCCGCGCGCCTGGTCGCGATGCAGGCGTTCGGCGAGGCGACCCTCGACCCGCAAGGCGCCCTTGCCGACGTTTTCCGGCGCGTCAAAGGCGGCGATGACGGCGCGGGCCCACTCGACATCCGCCGGCGCCGGGGTGAACACCCGGTTGCAGATGTCCAGATGGCTGGGATGGATCAGGGTCTTGCCGTCGAAGCCGAAGTCCAGTCCCTGACGGCACACCGTCTCCAGGGCCTCAAGGTCATCGATTTCATTGTGGACGCCGTCGAGCACGACCAGGCCATGCGCGCGCGCCGCCGTGACGGCCAGAGCCAGGGCGGCGAAAAACGGCGTTCGCTCAGGCGTTTGCCGCGCGCCCATCTCGCGGGCCAAGTCATTGATACCCATGACAAATCCGCCGAGGCGCGGCGCGGCGGTCGCGATGGCGTTCAGGTCGAAGATCGACTGGACCGTCTCGATCATCACCCACAGGCGGGTTCGTTCGGGCGCCGAGGCCAGGGCGCCGGCGTAAGCTTGCACGTCCGCCGCGCTTCGCACCTTGGGCGCCAGGACAACATCCGGCCCGACCCGCGCGGCCATGGCGAGGTCGTCCTCGCCCCACGGCGTATCGAGACCATTGACACGGATCGCCAGCTCCCGGCGGCCAAATCCGCCCGCGCTGACCGCGACGGCCGCCGCGTCGCGCGCCGTGGCCTTCTGGTCGGGCAGAACGGCGTCCTCGATATCGAGGATCACCACGTCGACGGCGAGACCCCGCGCCTTGTCCACCGCCCGCGCATTCGATGCGGGCATGTAAAGCGCGCTTCGGCGGGGCCGCGAGGTTTGCAACATTGCTGGTGACTCCGTGACGGGATACGCCGCCATAGCGTAGGATAACACCATGACCATCCGCTATGACGAAACCGCGCGCAATGTTCTGGGGACCGAACTGGCGCCCTGCTCGCTCGACCCCTTGACCGGATTTTATCGTAACGGCTGCTGCGAGACCGGGCCGGACGATGTCGGCATGCACACGGTGTGCGCGGTGATGACCGCCGGTTTCTTGAGATTCTCCATGAGCGCGGGCAATGATCTGTCGACGCCGCGCCCGGAGTTCGGCTTTGCCGGCCTGCGCCCCGGCGATCGCTGGTGCCTGTGCGCGCCGCGCTGGAAAGAGGCCCTGGACGCCGGCGCCGCGCCGCGCGTGGTGCTGGAGGCGACGCACGAAGAGGTGCTGGCGATCGCGCCGCTGGGCGTCCTCAAGGACCATGCGGCTTAAGGTCTAGACCCACCCCGCCGCGCGCAATTTCGCCACCGACGTGCGGCTGACCGGCACGTCCAGGCCGTTGCTAAGGCGAAGCGCGTAGTTGCGGCCGCTGACCACCGGCGCCACCACGGAAGACCGCGCCACCCACCATGAACGATGCACCTGCATACCCTCGACGGCGCCGAGTTCGGCGATGGCGTCCTTCAGCGGCGTCAGGACGAGGTCCGAACCCCTCGCGGTGTGCGCCCGCACATAGTGGTCCTCCATCTGCAGGCAGATCAGATCGCGGCCGAGTCGCGGCGGCAGGCGATCGAGGAAACCATTCCCATTCGGGGTCGCCGTGGCAGGTGGCGGCGCGGCGCCCGACACGGCGTGCCGCCAGCCGCGATCGGCCAGAAAATAATAGCCGAACGCGCACGGCTCGGCGATGGCCAGGGTCTGGCCGTACCACACGAAGAAACTCGAGACGTGTCCGTGATTGCCCGGCCAGAACCAGGCGGAAAACAGGGCGATCGATATCCCGGCGGGCACGACGCCGATGGCCACGCCCACGGCCAGCGAGAACCAGATCGGCAGATCAAGATGGGCCGCCGCGCGCAGCGAAAGGCGCGTGACCATGGCGAAGATGATGAAGCCGATCCACAGATTGATCACCCAATAGGCGATGCGCAGCTCGATCGGGCCGCCATTGAAGCTGCCGAACGGTCCGATCACGCCCAGGAACAGGCCGATCAGCGTGGCGATGGCGAGGTCCTGCGCCCATTCGCGCGGCGTGCCGAGGAGGCTGGGAAGGGGCGACATGGGGCCTTTTTAGCCTTGCCGGGCCGGCGCCCGCAATCGCGCCCGTTCGCCCGCCGACGAACCGGCTCGCCCGTTCGCGCAGATCCGGTGGCGGGGCGGCGGGCGGTCAGGCATCCAGCGCTCACGCCATTTGGAGCCCGCCATGACCACCGCCGCTGAAATGACCATCGACCCGTCTTCCCCGCCGGCCAAATCACCTCATCAACAGGAGGGATTGGCGGCGCATCCTCTGATCTACGCAGGCAGGGGGCTCGCGGCCGACATGCTCTCCACACTGTTCTTCGTCGCCCTGTTTGCGCTTACCCACAGCGTCTCCATCGCCACGGGCCTGGCCATCGGGGTGGGCCTGGCGCAGGTGGCGTATCTGAAGGTTCGCCGCCGGCCCGTCGACGCGATGCAGTGGATGAGCCTCGGCCTGGTGGTGGTGTTCGGCGGCGCGTCTCTGTTCACCCACGACCCGCGATTCATCATGTTCAAGCCCACCCTGATCTATATCGTGGTCGGCGCGGTGATGCTCCGTCGCGGCTGGATGACCCGCTACATGCCCCCCGCGGCCCTGCCGTGGAGCGGGGATGTCACCACCGTCTTTGGCTATGTCTGGGCGGGGATGATGTTTGCGACCGGCGCCGTCAACCTTGCTCTGGTGATCAACGGCGATCCCAAGTCGTGGATCTGGTTCATCGGCGTGTTCCCGCTCGCCTCCAAGCTCACCCTCTTCGCCGTGCAGTATGTAACCACCCGCTTCATCGTGATCGCGCGGAGGCGGGCGGCGACCCTCGCCCGCGCCTAAACGCTCGTTAATCCACAATCATCTTGCGCCCGGGCCCGCGCGGACCGATATTTGCGGTGGGCGACCAAATGGAGTCGCCTTTGAATTTAAGGGTTTTCTCTCGATGAGCGACTTTGATCGGGGATTGACGCGCCAAGGGCCGATCGTCACGGATACGTCCGTCGACGCCGGACTGCGCGCCTTCATGCTGGGCGTCTATAACAAGGTGGCGCTGGGCTTGGTGCTGTCGGCGGCTCTGGCCTATGTGACCGGGACCGTGCCCGCCGTGCAGCAGCTGCTGTGGCGGACCGATGAGTTGGGACGGCGTGGCTACACCATGCTGGGCATGGTCGTCGCCTTCGCGCCCCTGGCCATCCTGCTGTTGCAGGGCTTCATGCGCCGGCAATCGCCGCAAACGGCGGGCGTCACCTATTGGGTTATCGTAGCCCTGATCGGCGCATCGCTGGGCAGCGTCTTCATGCTCTACCAGAATATCGCGGTGTTTCAGACCTTCCTGGTGACCGCCGCGGCGTTCGGCGGCCTCTCGCTGGTCGGCTACACGACGAAACGCGATCTCGCGCCGATGGGCGCTTTTCTGATCATGGGTCTGATCGGCCTCATCGTGGCGATGGTGGCCAGTCTCTTCCTGCACTCGCCGATGCTGGTGTTCGCCATCAACGCGATCGGCGTGCTGATCTTCGCCGGCTTGATTGCCTATGACACCCAACGTTTGAAAATGACCTACCATCAGTTGGGCGGCGATCAGGCGGCCATGAGCGTCGCCACCAGCTACGGCGCCCTGAGCCTCTACCTCGACTTCATCAACCTGTTCCGCTTCCTGCTTTATTTCATGGGCGGCAGCCGCCGCTAAATAACGGCGTGACGCGATCGTGATCAAAGCCTCGGCTTTCCCGCCGGGGCTTTTTTCTTGGGGTCTCAATCCACCAGGGCGAAACGGTCACGGTCAAACAGGCGCAGCACCTGCGCCAGTTCATGGCCGCGCTTGAGCACCAGACCGCCGTGCGCGGTCACCATCCAGGCGCCCTGCCGGCGGGCCAGGGCCGGGCGCTTTTCGATCCGAAAGAGGGGGACTTCCGACGCCCGGCGAAACACTGAAAAAACCGCCGCATCCTTGAGGCCGTCGATCGCGTAGTCGCGCCAATGTCCGGCGGTGACCATCCGCCCATAGAGGCCCAGCAACAGATTGAGTTCCTTGCGATCGAAAAACACCACCCCGCCAGCAGGGTGCGGCGGCGGGCTATGCGGGACCGGTTGATTCGCCATCAAGGGCAAGCCTAGACCGCGCCGCGCGGGTTGGCGAGACGGAGATGCGACGGCAATCCGAGCCGCGAAATGACCTTAGTTCGGCCTTTCCGAGGCCGGTTTGGAGCGCAAAAATCTGGTCGTCGGTTGATCGGAATGCCTGCGGCTTCGTTTTCTGAACAGCCCCCCCAGCCCTCGAAGTCATAGGGTTCTGGTCGACCGACGTCTCCCTTCGAGCCCCGCGACCCGTGCCCTCCGGTCGCGGGGTTTTCGATTCCTGGCCGGGCGTTTGAGAGGCTGAGCGGCTCTAGGGCTCCGCGTCGGGCTCCAGCGTTGCGGCGATGATCGGGCCGCCGCGCACGGTCTGCACCAGGATAAGCGTGGTCAGGCCGGCGGCGGCCGGGCCGGGCGTCTTGAAGACGACAGCGTGGCCGGACCAGGCGCCCAGGCGTTCAAGCTGACGCACCACGTCGCGCTGGGGGACCTTGGCGCCGTTATTGTCCCCGGCGGTGACCTCAACGTCCTGGCGGCGCGGATCGAAGCGGATCAACCAGACGTCCGCAGCGCCCTTGATACGCCGGCCGGTGCCGACGCCGACACGGCCGCCGCTCAGGAACTGAACCTGAGGCGCCGACCTCGGCGCGCGGCGGGCCTGATAGATCAGGGAGTCGATCTCGGCGGGCTTGTCGCCGGAGGCCTGCGCGGCCCCGTCGACAATGATCTGCGGCGTGTAGACGTTGCGCAGGTTGAAATGCCGCTCATACCGCTGTTGCCGTTCGGCATATTCAGGCTCGGCGAAAGTGTCCTTCCAGCCCAGATAGTCCCAGTAGTCCACCGACCAGGTGAGCGCGATCACCTCCGGCCGATCGGCGACCTTATCAAGCCAGGTGTCCGCCTTGACGCACGACGAACACCCCTGGGCGGTGAACAACTCCACCACCACCGGGTGACGCGCGGACGCCTCACCCGGGGCGGCGAAAGCGACGCAGACCAGCAGCAGAAGGGCGAGGCGTTTCATTGGCCCGCAATTAAGCCGAGATTCCGCGCCGTGGATTTCACGAAACTGTGTTGTCCGCATCCGGCTTGGCCAGATTGCGCAAAACATAGTTCAAAACCCCGCCATTGTTGAAATAGGCCAGCTCCGTCGCCGTATCGATCCGGCAACGCACGGGGAAACGCGCGATCTTGCCGTCGCCGGGACGATAGAGCTCGACCATCAACTGACGGCGCGGATGGATGGAGTCGAGGTCGCGGATGGTCACAATCTCATCGCCGGTCAGGTTCAGACGTTGCCAGCCTTCGGCGATGAATTGCAGGGGCAGAACGCCCATGCCGACCAGGTTTGAGCGGTGGATGCGCTCAAAGCTCTCGGCGATCACCGCCCGCACGCCCAGGAGCTTGGCGCCCTTGGCCGCCCAGTCGCGGGACGATCCGGTGCCGTATTCCTTGCCCGCGAACACCACGCAGCCGCGTCCTTCGGCTTTGTAGCGCATGGCCGCGTCATAGATCGGCATAACCACGCCGGACGGTTGGTGACGGGTGACGCCCCCCTCGATGTCCGGGGTGATCTTGTTACGGATGCGGATATTGGCGAAGGTGCCGCGCATCATCACTTCATGATTGCCGCGTCGCGCGCCATAGGAGTTGAAATCGCCCTGGTTGACCTGGCGCTCGGATAGATATTCCCCGGCCGGCGAGGCTTTGCGGATATTGCCCGCGGGACTGATGTGGTCGGTGGTGATGGAATCGCCGAAGATGGCCAGCACCCGCGCCTCCAGGATGTCGGAGATCGGCTCGGGCGTCATGGTCAGCCCTTCGAAATAGGGCGGGTTCTGAACATAGGTCGAGCCCATCTCCCAGGCGTAGGTCTGACCGCCGGACACCTCGATGGCCTGCCAGTTCTTGTCGCCCTTGAACACGTCCTTGTAGCGGGCGGCGAACATCTCGCTGCCGACCACCTTGCGCTGCACGTCGGCGATCTGCTTGTTGGTCGGCCAGATGTCTTTTAGAAAAACGGATTTGCCGGCCTTGCCTTGACCCAGCGGCTCGGTGACCAGGTCGATCAGCATTGAACCGGCCAGGGCATAGGCCACCACCAGCGGCGGCGAGGCCAGATAGTTGGCGCGGGTGTCGGGATTGACCCGGCCCTCGAAATTGCGGTTACCCGACAGAACCGACGCCGCCACCAGAACGCCATCCTGGATCGCCTTGGCGATCGGCTCCGACAGCGGCCCGGAATTGCCGATGCAGGTGGTGCAACCGTAACCCACCAGATTGAAACCGAGGGTATCCAACGATTTGGTCAGGCCCGCTTTGGTCAGATAGTCGGTGACGACCTGCGAGCCGGGCGCCAGGGAGGTCTTGACCCACGGCTTGACCTTCAGGCCCTTGGTGATGGCGTTTTTCGCCAACAGGCCGGCGGCGATCAGCACGCTGGGGTTGGACGTGTTGGTGCAGGAGGTGATCGCGGCGATAACCACGTCGCCGTTGCCGACGTCGTGCTTTTCGCCCTCGACGGCCACGCGGACGCCTGATGTGTCCTCGGCCTTGCCGAATTCACCATGCAGGGCGCTGCGGAAGCTGGCGGCGGCGTCGCTCAGCAACACCCGGTCCTGCGGACGCTTCGGACCGGCCAGCGACGGCAGAACGCCGGCCAGATCCAGCTCGAGCGTGTCGGTGAACACCGGCGGCTCCATGCCGGGCTCGACCCACAGGCCCTGCTCCTTGGCGTAGGCTTCGACCAGGGCGACGCGCTCGGGCGCGCGACCGGTCGCGGCCAGATAGTCGATGGTGGCGCGGGTGACCGGGAAGAAGCCGCAGGTGGCGCCGTATTCGGGGGCCATATTGGCCAGGGTGGCCTGGTCCTCGACGGTCAGGCTTTCCAGACCTTCGCCGAAATACTCGACGAACTTGCCGACCACGCCCTTCTTGCGCAGCATCTGGGTGACGGTCAAAACCAAGTCCGTGGCCGTCGCGCCTTCGGGGAGGGCGCCGGTCAGGTGGAATCCGATCACTTCGGGAATCAGCATCGGAATAGGCTGGCCGAGCATGGCCGCCTCGGCCTCGATGCCGCCGACGCCCCAGCCGAGCACGGAAAGGCCGTTGACCATGGTGGTGTGACTGTCAGTGCCGACCACCGTATCAGGGTAGGCGAGGGTCTGGTCGGCGGAGGCGCTTGTCCACACCGTCTGAGCGAGATTTTCCAGATTCACCTGGTGGCAAATGCCGGTGCCGGGGGGCACGACGCGGAAGTTGTTGAAGGCCGACGAGCCCCAGCGCAAAAAGCGGTAACGTTCGATATTACGCTCGTACTCGCGCGCCACATTCTCACTGAAACTCTCGGGCGTGCCAAAATTGTCGACCATCACCGAATGGTCGATGACCAGATCGACCGGATTGAGCGGATTGATTTTCTCCGGATCGCCGCCGAGCTTGGCCAGGGCGTCGCGCATGGCGGCCAGATCGACCACTGCCGGCACGCCGGTGAAATCCTGCATCAGCACCCGCGCCGGTCGAAAGGCGATCTCGTGCTGGACCGAGCCCTTGTTTTCGACCCAGGCGGCGACGGCGGCGAGGTCGTCACGGCTGACCGACGCGCCGTCCTCGTTTCGCAGCAGATTTTCGAGTAGGACTTTCATCGAGACCGGCAAGCGGCTGATTCCGGCAAGGCCGGCGGCTTCCGCAGCGCGCAGGCTGTAGTAAGCGTAGGTCGCATCGCCGACGATGAGGTCGCGGCGCGTATTCAAGCTGTCATTGGACGGCATGGTTGGGGGATCCTTTTCCTGTTCAAGGCCGTCCGAAAATCGGTTCGGAGGATCGCGCGCATTTCGGTCCGGACACACAGCGTCCGTCCCGCGCAGCGTCGTCCCCGTGCGGCCGCGCCCCTCATAGACCGCAAGGTCGGCCTCGTCCATGCGAGGGCCAGGTGACGGCGCTTGAGCGGCTGGAAGTGGCCGCGGTGACGCTTCAACGCGGCGCGCGCGCCTTGCTGGGCGGTCTCAGTTTCGACGCGGTGGCCGGCGAGGCGGTGGCGATCACCGGCGCCAATGGCGCGGGCAAGACCAGCCTTCTGCGCGCCATCGCCGGGTTCACCCGGCCCGTATCGGGTCAGATCCGGTTCCTGGGCGCTGATGGCGAACTGGATGCGGACGCGACGCGGCGCGAGGAATGCCATCTCGTCGGCCATGCCGACGGCCTCGCCGTCGGCCGAACGGTTCGTGAGGAGTTGGTCTTTGCGGTTCGATGGACCGGCGGCGACGCGACCGCGGCGATCGACGGCGCGCGGCGACTGGGCCTGGAGCGCTTGCTCGACCTGCCGGTGCGCCATTTATCCGCCGGCCAGAGACGGCGGGTCGTTCTGGTGCGCCTGATCGCGGCGCCCCGGCGGCTGTGGCTGCTCGACGAACCGCTGACCCCGCTCGACGCCGACAGCCGCGCCCATTTCGGCGAGATCATGAGCGCCCACCTTGCCGGCGGCGGCGTCATCGTGGCGGCGGTGCATGATCCTCTGCCGATTTCGGCGCGCACCGTGGCGATCAGCGGATGACGCCGCATTCCACCCTGTTCCGCCGCGAACTCTCGCTCGCCTGGGCGCGCGGCGGCGGCCCGCTGCTGACGGTGGGCTTCTTCGCCAGCGTGTGCCTGATGGTCCCCTTGTCGATCGGCGCGGCGCCGGGCCGCTTGAGCGCCGTCGCGGGCGGGATCACCTGGGTCGGATTGGCGCTGGCCAGCCTGCTGTCGCTTGATCGCCTGTTTGAACGGGACTTCGAGAGCGGCGCCCTGGACCTGGTGAATCTCGGGCCCCTGCCGCTGGAGACGATTTGCGCGGTCAAATGCGCCGCCCAGTGGCTGGCGAGCTGCGCGCCTCTGGCTTTGGCGGCGCCGGTGGCGGCGATCGGTCTGGGCGCGAAAGTCGAAACCGCCGGCTTGATCGCCCTGACCGCCGCGATCGGCGGCGTCGCCTTCGCTTTTGTTGGCGGCGCGGGCGCGGCGCTGGCCCTGGTCAGTCGCCGGGGCGGCGTCCTGATCGCCCTGATCGTTCTGCCGCTGCTGACCCCGCCGGTGATCTTCGGCGGCGCGGCGATCGCCAACTTCGCCGCCGGCCTGCCGTGGACGACGGGCCTCATCCTGCTCACCGCCTACGCCCTGGCGGCGGTCGCCCTGACCCCCTTCGCCATGGCCGGCGCCTGTCGCAACGCCTTGTCGTGAACGCCGTGGAGTTCTAGTCACCGCTGATGATCGCCACCCTCGCCAATCCGCTCAAGTTCATGGCGTTCTCGCGCTGGGCCGCGCCGGCGCTCGGCGTGGTGGCGGCGATCCTGATCGGTTGGGGCCTCGCGCTCGGTCTGGCGGCGCCGCCGGACTATCAACAAGGGGAGACCGTGCGGATCATGTTCGTGCATGTGCCGGCCGCGTGGGTGTCGATGCTCGCCTACGCCTGTTTGGGCGCCGCGAGCTTTGTGTCGCTGGTGTTTCGCCACGCCCTGGCGGACGCAGCGGCCCGCGCCGTCGCGCCGCTGGGGGCCATGTTCACCGCCATGGCCCTGATCACCGGATCCTTGTGGGGCCGGCCAATGTGGGGCGCCTGGTGGGTATGGGGCGACGCGCGGCTGGTCTCGGTCCTGGTGCTGTTTTTGCTGTTTGTCGGCTACATCGCCCTGCGCGCCAGCATTGAGGACGAGGTCAAGGCGGCGCGGGCGGCGGAAATCCTCGCCTTGATCGGTCTGATCAATCTGCCGGTGATCAAATTCTCGGTGAACTGGTGGAACACCCTGCATCAGGGCGAGTCGATCATGCGCGCCGGCGGTTCGACCCTGGCGCCGGTCTATCTCCTGCCCCTTCTGCTCGTCGGGGCCGGGTATTCGGCGGCGTTCGGCGCCCTGTGGCTGGCGCGCACCCGCGGCGAGGTGTGGCGCCGCCGCGGCGCCAGCCTGACCCTGCAGGCGGCCCTGTCATGACCGGCGCGGCGCTCGATATGGGCCGGTACGCCGCCTCCGTCTGGCCGGCCTACGCCGCCAGCGCGGCGGGCTTTGCCTGGATGATCATCGACACCCTGGTGCGGGCGCGGCGGGCGCGGCGCGCCGTCGAGACCCTCGAATCGGACCGCCGCGCGCGAGATCCCAAGACGTGAGACGCCTTGCCGCCCTGATCCCGATCGGCGCGTTGGCGGTCCTGATCATAATCTTCGCCGGTTGGTCTTTGCACCGCGAGACCCACGTCGCGCCGATGGCCATGGTCGGCAAGCCCCTGCCGCCGCTCGTTCTGGCCACGTTGGACGGCGGCGCGCCGGTCGCGCTGCGATCGACGGTCAAGGGCCCGATGCTGATCAATGTATTCGCCTCCTGGTGCGCGCCGTGCGTGCAGGAGACGCCGGCCCTGGCCGCCCTGAAAGCCGAGGGGACGCCGATCGTCGGCATCGCCTACAAGGACGCCCCCGCCGCGACGGCTGATTTTCTCACCCGCTATGGCAATCCCTATCGGAGCGTCCTCGTCGATCGCGACGGCCGCGCCGGTATCGATCTGGGGGCCACCGGCGTTCCCGAGACCCTCGCCGTGGATGGCGCCGGCGTCATTCGCGGCAAATGGGCCCTGCCGCTAACCGCCGAAGCGGCCGAGACCCTGCTCAAGCAAGCCGGCGCAAGCTCGCCCGGTTAGAGGGCGAACACCCCCACGCCGCCAGCCTCATCGCCCCAGGCGAGGTTGCGCCCGGCCATCGCCAGAGCGCTGATCGGCGCGCCGCGTTCGGCCTTGAGCGGCGTGATCGCCTGCGTGTCCAGATCGCACGCCCACACCCGACCGTCATCCAGCCCCGCGCCGATGACCGAACCGGCCGGATCGCCCGCCACGCGAGTGACCATGGCGGCCTCATCGAAGCCGAGCTCCATCGCCTGTTTGCCCATCGGGCCGCCCGCGCCGCTGAACGGCCAGACCACCACGCCCCGCGCGCCCGACGTCGCCAGAGCGGCGCCCTTGGCGAGAAAGGCGAGGCTTTTGACCTTGGCCGGATAGCCGCCCATGCGCAGGTCCATGGCGTCGGTGAGGCGCCAGCCGTGCAGGGCGCCCTCCTGCATCGACGAAATCAGGAACCGGCCGTCGGGACTGAAGGCGGCGGCGATTTGCGAACCGGCCCAGCGCAGCATGACCGGCATCTGTTCGGCTATGCGCGCATACCACAAGGCCGCGCCGCCATAGGTCGCCGCCGCCAACCGCCGGCCTTTCGGATCAAACGCCAGAGCCGCGACAGACGCCGGGTGCGCGAACCGCCGCTCGAATGCGCCGTCCTTGATATCGAGAACCCCGACCTCGCGCCCCGCTGAAAACGCGATCAGACCCGACGCCGGCGATGCCGCCAGAGCGTCGATCCAGCGCCCGGACCGGCTCGCCAGTTCGACGGCGCCGTCTCGCCTGGACCACGCCAGCCGCCCGTCGTCGCCGCCGGTGACGACGCCTTCGCCGGAGGGGTGCGCCGCCGCGCACAGGATCGCACCATCGTGGGCGGCGACCCGCGCGCCGTCCGGCCAGGCCGCGGTTCCATCGCCCAGGGCGAAGACGGCGCCGCCGCGGTCAAAGACAATGTCGGTGACAAAGGCGTCCAGGTTGAGTGCCATGGCCCCGCCATAGCCGACCGCGCGACCCCTTGGCGAGCCCTGCCCCTGCGATTAAAACCGGCTTTACATCGGCCGCTTTCCGGGCGAAGGGTTACGCGATTTTTTTGGAATGGGTCCGCAAGGCGGGCTTCGCGCAGGGAGTATTCGATGGCGGCTAAGCTTTCCGGCGGCGGCGGCAGCAAATTCGACCTCGGTCAGAACGCGGATATGAACGTGACGCCCTTCGTGGACGTCATGCTGGTGTTGCTGATCATCTTCATGGTTGTCGCGCCTCTGGCCACGGTGTCGATCCGCATCGATCTGCCACCGGCCACGCCGCCGAAAGATCCGACCAAGGATAAGCCGCCGACCTTCATCTCCATTCAGGACAGCGGACAAATTTTCGTGTCGATGGGAAAGTCGGCGATCAAGCCTTCATCCATGACACAGCTCGCGGCGGACCTTCCCGTGTCGCTGGGCGTCGCCAACCCGACCAATGAGCGCATCTTCATCCGCGCCGACCGGCACGTGCGCTATCGCCAGTTCATGGACGTGATCAACCAGCTCCAGCGCGACGGTTATTACAAGATCGGCCTGATCGCGGAGAATTTGGGCTAGGTTTCAATCCAGAAATTGAGTTCTAAAATCGCCGCTCCGGTTCGCCTGGAGCGGCGATTTTCTTAAGCGGCGCACGCCTCGAAGCCGGCGCGCAGTTTGGCTTCCTCCAGATTGCGGCCGATAAACACCATGCGGCTTTCGCGCGCCTCGTCGTCGCGCCACGGGCGTTGCAGATCGCCCTCCAGCATCATGTGCACCGCCTGAAACACCAGGCGCCGATCCTCGCCGGCGACATTGACGATGCCCTTGGCGCGCAGAATATCGGGGCCCTGCGCGGCGAGCAGGTCGTTGAGCCAGCGGGTGATTTTTTCGCCATTGACCGGCCGGTCGAGCCGAAAACTTAAGCCCCGAATGTCATCGTCATGATGATGATCGTGCCCGTGATGCCCGTCATGATGATGGTGATCGTCTTCGGCGCAGTGCTCGTCGTGCACATGGCCCGGCTCGCCGTGGGCGGGGGCCAAAAACTCCGGCTCGATCTCCATGATGCGCGCCAGATCGAACGCGCCCCGCCCCAAAATCTGGTCGAGCGGCACGTCGGCGCGGACGGCGTGGTGGATCTTGGCGATCGGGTTGAGGCGGCGCAGGCGCGCTTCGATCACCGCCAGCTCGTCCGGCGAGGCCAGATCGGTCTTGTTGAGCACGATCTGGTCGGCGAAGGCGATCTGCTCGCGCGCCTCGCGGCTGTCGGCCAATCTGGCCAGTATATGCTTGGCGTCCACCACCGTGGTCACCGAATCCAGCTGGGTGCGGGCCTTGACGTCCTCGTCCACAAAGAAGGTCTGGGCGACCGGTCCCGGATCGGCGAGGCCGGTGGTTTCGACGATTATGGCGTCGAAGCCGCGCGTCGCGCTGGCCTGGCGCTTCATCAGGCCCTGCAAGACCCGGATCAGATCGCCGCGCACCGTGCAGCAGATGCAGCCGTTGTTCATTTCGAACACTTCTTCGTCGGCGCCGACGACCAGATCGGCGTCGATGCCAATCTCGCCAAACTCGTTGACGATGACCGCGTAGCGCTGGCCGTGATCCTCCGAAAGGATGCGATTGAGCAGGGTGGTCTTGCCGGCGCCGAGATAGCCGGTCAGAACGGTGACGGGTGTTTGGGTCATGGCGTGCATTTAGGCGGTGATCGACCCCGCTCCAAGGCTTAAGAGCCTGATGCGTTTGCACGGAACAGATGCAAACGCTGAATCAGGCTCTACACTTTATGACTCTAGAGCAAATTATCCCCGTTGAGACGGAATCGTCTGAACGGGGTTTGCTCTAGCCGTCGACATTGCAACCGGCGAAAGCCTTGACTTGGGGGGCCCCCTTCGTTTAGGTCGCCTCCCTTCGCCCGTGGGCCCGTCTCGCGGGCGCTGTCTTTTGCGCCCATTCCTTAAATTCTCTGGCAAAGGTTCAACCGATGTACGCTGTGATCAAGACCGGCGGCAAACAATACCGGGTCCAGGCCGGCGACTTGCTCGTGGTCGAAAAGCTCGACGGCGAACCGGGCGCCAAGATCGCCTTCGATCAGGTGCTGATGATCGGCGAAGGCGCTTCGGTGAATATCGGCGAGCCGGTGATCAAGGGCGCCAGCGTCAGCGCCACCCTGGTCGAAACCCGCAAGGGCGAAAAGATCAAGGTGTTCAAGAAGATCCGCCGCCAGGGCTATCGCCGCACGCGCGGCCACCGCCAGTTCCAGTCGGTCCTGCGCGTCACCGGCATCGCCGGCGCCGGTCAGGAATCCAAGTGGGATGGCACGGTCGACCTGACGCCCTTGTCGGTGCTCAACGCCCGCGCCCGCAACCTCGCCCGCGGCATGGAGGCGGCCGACGCCAAGCGCGTGGCGAAGAGCTCGGTCGCTGAAGCGCCCAAGGCGGCCAAGCCGGCTAAACCGGCGGCGGAAACGCCTAAGGCCACCAAGCCGGAAGCGTCCAAGGCCGAAACGGTGACGAAGGCGGAAGCGCCCAAGGCGGCCAAGCCGGCGGCGGAAACGCCCAAGGCGACGAAACCGGTAGCGCCCAAGGCCGAAAAGGCCACCAAGGCGGAGGCGTCCAAGGCCGAAAAGGTCACCACGGCGGAAGCGCCAAAGGCGGCCAAACCCGTGAAAGCGGCCCCCGTGAAAGCAGTCAAGGCCGCCGCCCCCGCCGCCAAAGCCGCCCCCGCCAAAAAGCCCGCGGCGAAAAAGCCCGCCGCCAAGCCGGCCCCCAAGGCCTAAGTCCACTTAAGCAATCGGAGACACCACCATGGCGCACAAGAAATCCGGCGGCTCCTCGCGCAACGGTCGCGATTCGGCCGGCCAGCGCCTGGGCGTGAAGAAATTCGGCGGCGAAGCGGTGCTCGCCGGCAATATCCTTATCCGTCAGCGCGGCACCAAATACTGGCCGGGCGAGAATGTCGGTATCGGCACCGACCATACCCTCTTCGCCAAGGAAGCCGGCGCGGTGAAGTTCATCACCAAGCGCAATGACCGAACCTACGTGACGGTCGTACCGGCCGAGGCCGCCACCTGAGCGATCCGAGCACATTTTTCGGATCGCGGCTTTAGACCAAAAGCGATCCGGACCAAGACATCTCCAGCGGGGGAGTCCGGACGCGGACTCCCCCGCTTTTGTTTTGCGCGCACGATCCCGAACGAGGACCGGCGCCGGGAGGTTGAGTAAAGATGCCCGGACCAACACCATACCCCAGACTGGCGACGGATCGCCTAATCCTGCGCCCGTTGACGATCGCCGACGTCGCGCCGATGGCGGCGTTGTTCAATGATTTCGAAATCGCGCGAATGGTCTCGCGCATTCCTCATCCGTACGCGTTGGACGACGCGCACGCCTTTCTCGCGCACCTTCAGAGCGTCGATCCCTCGCGCGAACGGGGGTTTGCCCTGCAATCGGACGCAGCCGGATTGATAGGAGTGGTCGGCCTGGATCCTCGCGACGACGGAGCCACCGAGCTTGGCTATTGGCTCGGCAAACCGTTCTGGGGGCAGGGCTATATGACCGAAGCGGTCCGCGCGGTTCTCGAATGGGTCGGCGGCGAGTGGGGACGGCGCTTTGTCGTGTCGCGCCATTTCGCAGACAACCCCGCGTCTGGTCGCGTCCTTACCAAGGCCGGGTTCCTCTACACCGGCGAGGTTCGTCAGAGCTGTTCGCTCGCGCGTCGGGAGCCTGTGTCTTCACGGATGATGGTGTGGCTGGCGTAAAGGGGGCTTAACAAGCCCCCGCGCCTGAAGTATAAGGGCGACCTCTATCGTCCGATTGCGCTGGATGGCGTTTTCGAGCGGCGGCCTCTTGAAAAGGGCCTGCCGCTTTTTCTTTGCCCCCGAGGAGGGGTCACGACCTTGCGCGGCAAGACCGCTGAAGATCATCGGCTGCTTGACCTGCTCGACCCCGTCGCCGAAGCGGCGGGCTATGAGATTGTGCGTCTGCGCCTGATGGGCGGCGACCATGTGCGGCGGCTGCAGATCATGGCCGAACGGCCCGACGGAACCATGGTGGTGCAGGATTGCGCCACCCTGGCCCGCGCGATCTCGACGGTGATGGACGCCGCCGATCCGATCGCCGGCGAATATACGCTGGAGGTCTCCAGCCCCGGCATCGACCGACCGCTGACCCGCCTGAAGGATTTCGCTGAATACGAAGGCTTCGAGGCCCGCCTCGAACTGGACCGCATCGCCGAGGGCCGCAAACGCTTCAAGGGCGAACTGGCCGGCGTCGACGGCGAACATGTCGCCCTCAACCTCGAAGGCGAGGCCGAAACCGCCTTGTTGCCGTTCGCCTGGCTGGTCGACGCCCGACTGGTGATCACCGACGCCCTCTTAAAGCGCGGCGCCGACGCCCGCGCCGCGCGCCTGGAACACGACGATCTGGACTCCCACACGAACTCCGACCCCGACAATAAGGATACCTCCCCATGAGCACCGGCATTTCCGCCAATCGACTTGAGCTTCTGCAGATCGCCGACGCCGTCGCGCGCGAGAAGTCGATCGAAAAGGAGATCGTCATCGAAGCGATCGAGGAGGCTATCCAGAAGGCCGCCCGCACCCGCTATGGCTCCGAGCACGACATCCGGGTGCACATCGATCCCAAGACCGGCGAGACCACCATCACCCGCGTGGTCACGGTGATCGATGACGCGCCGCGCGTCGATCCCGAGAGCGGCGAGCTGATCGAGGTCAATGAATACGCCGAACGGCGCCTGTCCGAGGCGCTGGCCACCGACAACGACGCGGTCATCGGCAAGACCTACACCGAAATCCTCCCCCCGTTCGAATTTGGCCGGGTGCAGACCCAGATGGCCCGCCAGGTCGTCACCGGCAAGGTGCGCGAAGCCGAACGCGAGCGTCAGTTCGAGGAGTTCAAGGACCGCGTCGGCGAGATCGTCAACGGCGTCGCCAAGCGCGTCGAATACGGCAATGTCGTCGTCGATCTGGGCCGCGGCGAAGGCATCATGCGCCGCGACCAGTCCATCCCGCGCGAGGCCTTCCAGGTCGGCGACCGGGTGCGCGCCTACATCTACGACGTGCGCCGCGAAACCAAGGGGCCGCAGATCATGCTCTCGCGCGCCCACGGCGGCTTCATGGCCAAGCTGTTCGCCCAGGAGGTTCCGGAGGTTTACGACGGCGTGATCGAAATCCGCGCCGTGGCCCGCGATCCGGGCAGCCGGGCCAAGATGGCGGTGGTGTCCAACGATTCCTCGATCGATCCGGTCGGGGCGTGCGTGGGCATGCGCGGTTCGCGGGTGCAGGCGGTCGTCGCCGAACTGCAGGGCGAAAAGATCGACATCATCCAGTGGAACGGCGACGAAGCGACCTTCCTGGTCAACGCCCTCGCGCCCGCCGAAGTCACCAAGGTGGTGATGGACGAGGAAGACGAGCGCGTCGAAGTGGTCGTGCCCGACGAGCAGCTGTCGCTGGCCATCGGCCGCCGCGGCCAGAATGTCCGTCTCGCCAGCCAGCTGACCGGCTGGCAGATCGACATCATGACCGAGAGCCAGGAAAGCGAGCGGCGCCAGCGCGAGTTCGCCGAACGCACCGCCCTGTTCCAGGAAGCGCTCGACGTCGATGAGGTCATCGCCCAATTGCTGGTCACCGAAGGTTTCGCCACCGTCGAGGACGTCGCCTATGTCGAACCCGACGAAATCGCCGTCATCGAAGGCTTTGACGAAGACACCGCCGAGGAAATCCAGGCCCGCGCCCGCGACTTCCTTGACAAGGAAGCGGCCGAATACGACGCCAAGCGCCGCGCCCTGGGCGTCGAGGACGACCTCCTGAACGTCGACGGCGTCACCCTGCCGATGGCCGTCGCCCTGGGCGAAGGCGATGTGAAGAGCGTCGAGGATCTCGCCGGCCTCGTCCCCGACGACCTGCGCGGCTATTACGAAAACAAGGCCGGCGAGCGTGTGCGTGTGCCGGGCGTCCTCGATTCCTTCACGCTTTCGCCCGAAGACGCCGAGGCCCTGATCATGCGCGCGCGCGTCGCCGCCGGCTGGATCGAGCCGGACCCCGAAGTCGAGGGCGGCGAAGACGAGGTCGCCGAAGAAGACCCCATGGACGAGGCCCGTGCCGTATTCGGCGACGGCGCCCCGCGTCACGGAGGCTAGGGCCGGAGCCTTTGTCCGCAACGCCCGACATGGATGCGACCACGATCGCGGCGCCCGCAACCCTCGCGGGCGCGGCGCGGGAGCGGCGCGATATCGTCTCGGGCGAGGTGATGGACGAAGCACGCCTGATCCGCTTTGTCGCCAGCCCCGAGGGCGCGATCATCCCGGATCTGAGCCGCAAGCTTCCAGGGCGCGGTCTGTGGGTGGCGGCCGATCGCGCGGCGGTGGAGACGGCGGCCAGAAAGGGCCTGTTCTCACGCGCGGCCAAGCGCAAGCTCGCCGCGGCGCCCGATCTTGCCGATCAGGTTCAAACCCTGCTCATGCGTCGCCTGCTGGCGGCTTTGGGCATGGCCAAGAAATCGGGCGACCTCACCTTGGGCTTCGAAAAGGTGAAGAGCGCGATCGTCGCCGGCAAGGCGGCCTTCCTGATCGAGGCCGCCGACGGCGCCGAAGACGGCCGGCGCAAGGTTATGGCCGGGTTTCGCCACGCGGCTCAGCCCCCCCGGCTTATCGGCCTGTTCACGGTTGAAGAATTGAGTTTGGCCTTAGGCGCGGAGAATGTGATACACAGCGCCTTCCTCGTCGGGCGAGGGGCCGTGCGCTGGGCGATCGACGTCGAGCGCCTTTCTGGTTTCCGCCCGCTCTTCCCAGATAGTTGGGGGTTTGGGAGTGAGGCCCCGGAGAGCCGGGGTGAGGCCTTTTGACGTTTTCGAACCGGGGCGAAGAGCCGCGCCGGTTCGGTTTGGTATTTGGGTAAGAACGCCGCGAACCTGTTTTGAGTCCGGCGGATAGAGTAATCAAGCGAGCGCATGACGGACGAGAACGACACCAACAGGCAGACTTCGGCTCCCACCGGACGCGCGCCCCTGACGCTAAAGCCCCGCGCCGCCGGCGCGGTGAGCGCCGGCGTCGTCAAACAGAGCTTCAGCCACGGGCGCTCCAAGACCGTGGTCGTGGAGACCAAGCGCCGTCGCGTCGACGGGCTCGGCGGCGCCGCGCCCTTGGCCGATCGCCGACCCGCCTTCGACGTCAAGGCGCCCGCGCCGCGTCCCGCTGCGCCGTCGGCGCCCGAAAGCGCGCCTGCCGGCGCCCAGACCGGCGGCCTGTCCGAAGACGAACGCCGCGCCCGTCTACGCGCCATCGAGCTGGCCCGTGAGCAACAGCAGGAACGCGAGGCGCAATTGCGTCGCGAGGCCGCCGCGCGCGCGCCCGCCGCCGTGCCGGCGTCCCCGCCCGAATCCGAGCTGGCCGTGGCGGCCGCGCCCGAACCGCCGGCAGCCGCCGTCGTTGCTGAGCCCGCGCCCGCCCCGGCGGCGCCCGTCGTCGCGGCGCCGGCGCCGCGCGCCGAAGCGCCCCGACCGGCCACGCCGTCGCAGACCCGCAGTTATGAGCCCAGCCGCGAACGGCGCGACGAGCGCACCAGCACGACGACCTATCGCCCCGAACGGTCCGCCACCGCCGGCGTGAACTTCGGCCAGAGGGTCGCCGTTCCGGGCGCCGAGGCCCCGGCCAGGGCGCCGCGCGAACCGCTGAGTGACGGCGCGGCGCCGCGTGAGCGGCCGAGCCGCCCGGGCGAGACCGTCCGCTTTTCGGCTCTGGCGCCGCGACCGCCGCGCGACGGCGCCCCCCGCGCCGGCGCCGGCCGCCCCGCGCCCGACCCGTCGGGAACGCCCGACGTTCAGCGCGCGGCCCGTCAGGCGCCTCGCCCCGGTGGCCTCACTCTCGACCGCCGTCCCGATTTCGATGAAGAGGACGCCCGTAAGGGCAAGACGGGCGCCGGCGGCAAGGCCGTCTCGCGCACCCGGGGCGAGCCCAAGCGCCGCGAAGGGCGTCTGACCATCCAGGCCGTGGCCGGAGACGACGAGGGCGCCGTCGAGCGCATGCGCTCGCTCGCCTCGGTCCGCCGGGCCCGCGAACGCGAACGCGAAAAACGCAAGGGCGGCAGCGTCGAGGCGGCCAAAGCCGCTCGCGAAGTGGTCGTCCCCGACGTCATCACCGTGCAGGAACTGGCCGGGCGCATGGCGACGCGCGCCGTGGAAATCATCAAGTTTCTCGCCCGCGAAGGCATGATGCTCAAGCCCAGCGACGTGATCGATTCCGACACCGCCGAACTGGTCGCCACCGAATTTGGCCATACTGTCCGCCGGGTGTCGGAAAGCGACGTCGAAACCGGCTTCCTCGCCGAGGAGGATGTCGACGATCATCTCGTGTCGCGTCCGCCGGTCGTGGCGGTCATGGGTCACGTCGATCACGGCAAGACCAGCCTGCTGGACGCCCTGCGCTCGGCCGACGTCGCATCCGGCGAGCACGGCGGCATCACCCAGCATATCGGGGCCTATCAGGTGCGCCTGGCCGACGGCGAGCGGATCACCTTCCTCGACACCCCCGGCCACGCGGCCTTCAGCGCCATGCGCGCGCGCGGCGCCAATGTCACCGACATCGTCATCCTGGTGGTGGCCGCCGACGATGGCGTCATGCCCCAGACCATCGAGGCGATCCGGCACGCCAAGGCCGCCGGGGCCCCGATCATCGTGGCCATCAACAAGATCGACAAGCCCGGCGCCAATCCGACCAAGGTGATCAACGAGCTGTTGCAACACGAGATCGTCGTCGAAAGCCTGGGCGGCGAAACCCAGGCGATCGAGGTCTCCGCCCTGCAGAAACTGGGCCTCGACGATCTGGTCGAAGCCATCCTGCTGCAGTCCCAGGTCATGGATCTCAAGGCCAACCCCGACCGCACCGCCGAAGGCGTGGTTATCGAGTCCAAGCTCGACCGCGGCCGCGGCGCCGTCGCCACGGTGCTGGTCAAGCGCGGCACCCTCAAGCGCGGCGACATCGTCGTCGCCGGCGCGAGTTCGGGTCGCGTGCGCGCCCTGATCAACGAGCGCGATGAGCAGGTCGCGGCGGCGGGTCCCTCCGAGCCGGTGGAAATTCTCGGCCTCGACGGCGCCGCCGGTCCCGGCGAGCCCTTCGCCGTCGTGGAAAACGAAGCCCGCGCCCGCGAACTCACCGACTACCGTATCCGCCTCAAGCGCGAACGCACCCTCACGCCGATCGGCCCGGGCGGCACCATGGCCGACATGATGGCCAAGCTCGCCGATAAAAAGGTCTCCGAGCTGCCGGTGGTCATCAAGGGCGACGTGCAGGGATCGGTGGAAGCCATCGTCGGTTCGCTGGAAAAGATCGGCACCGACGAAGTCCGCGCGCGGGTCATTCTGTCCGGCGCCGGCGGCATCAACGAGAGCGACGTCATGTTGGCCAAGGGCGCCGGCGCCTCGATCCTCGGCTTCAACGTCCGCGCCTCCAAACAGGCCCGGCAGCTGGCCGAGCACGAGGGCGTGGAGATCCGCTACTACGCGATCATCTACGACCTGCTCGACGACATCAAAGGCGTGCTTTCCGGCATGCTGGCGCCGATCCAGCGGGAAACCTTCCTGGGCGCCGCCGAGGTTCTGCAGGCCTTCGACATTTCCAAGGTCGGTCGCATCGCCGGCTGCCGGGTGCGCGAAGGCGTCGTGCGCCGCGGCGCGCGGGTGCGCATCATCCGTCAGGATGTCGTGGTGCTGGAGCTGGGCACTCTGCAGACCCTCAAGCGCTTCAAGGACGAAGTCGCCGAGGTCATCTCCGGCCAGGAATGCGGCATGGCCTTCGCCGGCTTCCAGGACATCAAGGAAGGCGATTTCATCGAGTGTTTCACGGTGGAAGAGGTCAAGCGGTCGCTGTAGACGCACGCATGAGCGGAACGCCGAAGTGCGTCGCGCGCGGGTCTGACCGCCAGAGCCCGATGCGTTTACACCGAACAGATGTAAACGCTGAATCGGGCTCTGCACTTTTGATTCTAGAGCAAATCATCCCCGTTCAAACGATTTCGTCAAAACGGGGTTTGCTCTAGCGATGACCGGCGAGACGCAACCCCGCTGGCGCGACCTGATGACGCCCGCCCTGGCGCCGCGCGCGGCCCTGGTCGTGCTGGGGGTGTGGCTCAACGCCGCCGACGCCCTGGTCACCGCGACGATCATGCCGACCCTGGTGCGCGAGCTGGGCGGCGCGGCCTATTACGGCTGGGCCGTGGCCATCTATCTGACCGGCGGCATCCTCGCGGGGGCCAGTTCGGGGCAGTTGTCCCGGCGTCTCGGCCTGCGGCCGGCGATGATCCTGGCCGCCCTCGCCTACGCCTTTGGTTGCGGGATGAGCGCGGCGGCGCCGTCGATCCAGATCTTTCTGATCGGCCGCGTGTTTCAGGGCGTCGGCGGCGGCTGGATCGTCGGCTTCTGCTATGTCGCCATCAGCAAGGTGTTTCCCGATGCGTTGTGGTCGCGGATGTTCGGCATTCTGGCCGGGGTGTGGGGCATAGCCAGCCTGATCGGCCCGGCGATCGGCGGCGCGTTCGCCAACGGCGGTCATTGGCGCGGCGCGTTCTGGTTGTTCGCCGGCCAGGGCGTGCTCTTCGCCGGCGCCAGCTTCCTGCTCCTCGCCAAGGTCAAGCCGGAGGACGCCGGGCGCCCCTTGGCCTGGCGCACGCTTGGCGCGCTCGCCGTCGCCATTTGCGTTATCGCCGCCGCCGACGTCGCGCCGGGCGTGATCGCGCCGGCCGGCCTGCTGGCGCTCGGCGTCATCGGCCTGATCATCGCCGCGCGTATCAATCGAGCGCCGGGCGAGCGGCTCCTGCCGGCCGACGCCGCGCGGCCGATGACCCTGGCCGGCGCCGGCTATGCGATGATCTTCGCCATGGAGGTCGCCACGGTGGTGTTCAACGTCTACGAGGCGGCGATTCTGCAGGTGGCCTATCACGTCACGCCGTTGGTCGCCGGCTATGTGGTGTGCGTCATCGCCGTCGGCTGGACGGTGGCGGCGTTCGCGGTGGCCGGCCAGCCGGTGCGCCGCCACGGCGCCTTCATCCGGCTGGGCGGCGGGACGATCACCGTCGGCGTCATCCTGCTCGCCCTGACCCTCGCCCGCGCGCCAATCATCTGGGCCGTCATCGCCGGGGCCATGGTCGGGGTGGGCTTTGGCCTGTGCTGGTCGCTGATCACCCAGCGCGTATTGGGCGCCTTGAGCGAAGACGACCAGACGATCGGCGCCGGCGCCGTTCCCACCACCCAGCTCATCGGCGGAGCGGTCGGCGCGGCCGCCGCGGGCGCCGTCGCCAATCTGGTCGGGCTACCGCGCGATTTCAGCATCGCCCACGTTCAGGCCGTCACCCCCTGGCTGTTCGGCGTGTTCATCCCCGTCGCCTTCCTGGGCTGGCTCGCCGCCCTGCGCCTCGCCCGCGGCTAACTGACCGCCCAGAGCACGCGCCGACGCCGCCACCGCGTCCAGGTTTTCGTCGCTGGCGTCGAAGGCGCGAACCACCTCGGGCGAAAAGCCCTGCGCCGCCAAAGCCGGCGTCAAATGCGCCAGCACCGCCGCCCGTTCGTCATAGGGCCGACTCTTCAAGCCCACCGCCATATTGGCCAGAATGTCCGCCCGCTCCGCCGCCGCCGTCCGCTGCGCCGGCGTCATCGCGGCGATGGGATCGGGCGTCGGCGCGCGCACCGACGATGCGAGAACAATCGGGGGTCCGGTCGGATTGGCGCCATAAGCCGTCAGGGCGTTCTGCTGAATCTGTTGCCCCGCCAGCTTGCGCCCCACCTGGAACGCGTTGGTGTAGTCGCCGACGTAATCACGCGGCGGACCCAGCAGGGAAAAATCGACGCCTTCGCCAATGCCAGTCATGATATCAGCCCCCACTTCTCGGAATATCGCCGCCGCCGCCCGTGCCCGACGCGAACGCATTGCCGCCGCCGCTATAACTCGATTGACCGCGGAAATTGCCGAACGCGCTCAGGGCATTGCCGATCAGGCCCGTCGTCTGGTTGGCCGCCGCAAGGCCCGCATTGGCCGCGACATTGGCCGCTCCGGCGTTGTTCGATCCGACCTGATTGGCGTAGGTCTGCCCGGCCCCGGTCAGCGTCCCCGCCGCGTTCACCCCGCGATTAGCGACCGTGTTGAGATTATCGACATATTGCTGGCCGTAGGTGTCGGCGAGGCCGGTTCCATAGGTATCCAGCGCCTTCAACGCCGCGCCCGAGTTATAGAGCCCATGCGACGCCGCCGACTGATTGACCGCGTCCAGCCCCTGCGTCTTTTCGAACTGATAGCCGGTCGAGTTGAGATAGTTCTGGAACGCCGCCTGGGTCTTAGCCGGATCGCCGCCGAGGCCGAGAAAGCCCTGCAAGGCGTCCGCCGCCGTATTGCCCCGGTCCACATACGGCGTGATCAGCGCCTTGTTGGAATTGTAGATTTGCGACTGGAGGGCGTTGTTGTTCGCCGCCGCGTTGGCCGCCGCG
>JANXUA010000178.1 GCA_025352085.1 Caulobacteraceae bacterium
AATCCACCAGCGCTCTCGTAACCCGTCGTCTCTTGCCTTGTCTCGCTCTGGCTTAACGACAGAGAGAATGTGCTGGTAGGCAGCGGGCGCGGAAGCACGTGCGGCGTCGGCGCTCAAACCATAGAAGTCGATAATTGAGCAGGTGCGCGCTACACGCACAAGATCTCCTCCGTTCAAGAATGGGGCCCGGCGGGGTTGGGGCGGGGAACAGAAATTCTCCTCGACCATCATACGGAATTACCGTATAACCGATGATGACGCCCGCGTTCGAATTCGAATGGGATGACGACAAGGCCGCCGCCAATGCGCGGCGACCGGGACGTCCCACCTTCGCCTATGCGACGCGGGTGTTTCTGGATCCGGACGCGATCGAGTTCGACGTGTCGCGCCAGGAAGACGATGAGGTTCGGCGCAAGGCAGTGGGCATGATCGAAGGGCGCCTGTTCGTGGTGGTGTTCACCGATCGCGGGCCGGCGCGGCGGATCATCTCGGCGCGCCGCTGCAACGGCAAGGAGACGATGGCTTATGGCGCGATTCACCCTCGATCCCGGTAATCCGCCCCGCCTGTCGCGGGCGGAACGGGCGCGCCTCGTGGTGGCGACGCCGGACGAGATCGCGGCGGACGCGGCCGGCGACGCGGACAATCCGCCGCTGACGCATGGAGAGCTCGATCGCATGGCCGGCGCCAGGCTGGTGCGCGCGACCCGATCCGCGCTGGGCCTGTCTCAGCCGCAATTCGCCAGGACCTATGGGTTTTCGGTCGGCCGCCTGCGCGATCTGGAGCAGGGCCGCACCCGGCTCGACAGCGCCCTGGCCGCCTATATCACCGTGATCGGCAAGGACCCGGCGGGCGTGCGCGCGGCTCTGAACGGGGTGCGGTAACGGGCGGAACGCGAAAATCGCTTTCATATGTTCTTGATTTGTTCTAACATAGAGGCTTCGCTGAAACACCGCCCCAAATGAATTCGCCACCATGCACGTCACATTGTTCAAGGCCCTCAAGTCGATTAAGATTGATGATGAGACCGCAACCGTCGTGGTCGATGACATGCAGCGCTATGTGGAGAGCGTGGTGAGCAACGGTATGCAGGCTGTTCAGGGCGAACTTGCCGCGTTGCGCGGGGAGATGAAAGGTCTTGCGGCCGGGATGGAGGCCCTGAAACACCAGGTCACCCTCACGGGCGTATTGATCGGCATCGTCGGCCTGGCCATCGCCGCCGGCCCGATCGTGGCGAAGTTCATTCACTAGGGGCGGATTGCTACCGGATATTACGTTATATTATTGAAAAACAATTAGTTAGATAAAATTATCACCGCCATTTGACCGCCAAAGCCCGCCAAGTCACCGCCAATCGACCGCCCGCCGACCGCCATTTGACCGCCAAGAAACCGCCAAAAACCGCCATTTGACCGCCATTTGACCGCCCGCCAACCGCCAACCGCCTCGGACGCTCGCGGCAAAAACCTCTCCGGTTGACCCTCCGTCAGACTTTCCATCGCGCGAAAGGGGGTTATCGTGGATAACGAACAGCAAAACGGGAGCGCGACGACAAGGCGATGGACTTCGATTTTTCCGACGATCAGAAATTTCTCAAGAACGAGGCGCGCAAGTTCCTCGACGGGCGCAGCCCCGTCAGCGTGGTGCGCGGCGTGCTCAACGACGAGACGAAGGCGTACGACGCCGGCTTGTGGAAGGCGATCGGCGAGCAGGGCTGGCTGGGCGCGGCGATCCCCGAGGCGCACGGCGGCCTCGGGCTCGGCCACCTGGAGTTGTGCGTCATCGCCGAAGAGCTCGGCCGCTGCCTCGCGCCGACGCCGTTTTCGTCGACGGTGTATTTCGTCGCCGAAGCGCTGATGCTGGCCGGATCGGACGCGCAGAAGGCGAAATGGCTGCCGAAGATCGCCGCCGGCGACGTCATCGGCTGTTTCGCCACCGTCGAGCGCCCCGGAACCCTCACCGACGCCCAGGTCCAGGCCAGGGTCGAGGGCGGCAAGCTCACCGGCGTGAAGGTCCCCGTCACCGACGGCGATGTCGCCGACCTGGCCGTGGTTCTGGCCAGGGAAGGCGGCAAGACCCGGCTTTTCCTGGTCGAACTGGCCGGCGCCGGCGTCACCCGCGAGGTCTTGCAGACCCTTGATCCCACGCGCAGCGCCGCCCGCTTGACCTTCAACGGCGCGGCCGCGGAGCCGCTCGGCGACGCGGGCGAGGGCCTCGCTCTGGCTCAGGGCGTGCTCGATCGCGCCGCGGTGCTGCTGGCGTTCGAACAGATCGGCGGGGCCGACCGGGCGCTGGAAATGGCCAAGGATTACGCCATGAACCGCTATGCCTTCGGCCGGCCGATCGGCAGCTATCAGGCGATCAAGCACAAGCTGGCGGACATGTATATCAAGACCGAACTGGCCCGCTCCAACGCCTATTACGGCGCCTGGGCGCTCAGCACCGGGGCGGCCGAACTGCCCCTGGCCGCCGCCGCCGCCCGCGTCGCCGCCTGCGACGCCTTCTGGTACGCCGCCAAGGAGAACCTGCAGACCCACGGCGGCATGGGCTACACCTGGGAGGTGGATTGCCACCTCTATTATCGTCGCGCCCAGCAACTGGGCCTGGTCGCCGGGGGCGCCAAGGCGTGGAAAGAACGCCTGGTCAGCCAACTCGAACGCCGCAACGCCGCTTAAGGTTTTAAGATCATGGATTTCAACGACACCCCCGAAGAAGCCGCCTATCGCGCCACGGCCCGCGCCTGGCTCAAGGCCAATGTTCCCGCCGCCGCCGGCAAGCCCGACAGCGGCCTGGAAGACCCGTCGAACATGGGCGCCTGCAAGGCCTGGCAGGCCAGAAAGGCCGACGCGGGCTATGCCTGCATCACCTGGCCCAAGGAATGGGGCGGCGCCGGCGGCGCGTCCTGGCAATCGGTGATCTTCGGCCAGGAAGAGGCCGGGTTCGACGTCCCCGGCAATCCCTTCTCGATCGGGCTTGGCATGTGCGTGCCCACGGTGATGACCGTCGGCAATGAGGCGGACAAGCTGCGCTTCGTGCGCCCCGCCGCGCGCGGCGACGAGATCTGGTGCCAGCTGTTCAGCGAACCGGCCGGCGGCTCGGACGTGGCGGCTGTGCGCACGCGGGCGATCAGAGACGGCGACGACTGGGTGATCAACGGCCAGAAGGTGTGGACCAGCGGCGCCCATTATTCCGATTTCGGCCTGCTGCTCGTGCGCACCGACATCGATGTGCCCAAGCACAAGGGCATGACCATGTTCTGGATCGACATGAAGGCGAAGGGCGTCGAGGTGCGGCCGATCCACCAGATGTCGGGCGCCTCGAACTTCAACGAGGTCTATTTCACCGATCTGCGCATCAAGGATTCCCAGCGGGTCGGCGAAGTCGGCGACGGCTGGAAGACCAGCCTAGTCACCTTGATGAACGAGCGCCTCAGCATCGGCGGCGGCGGCGGGCCCAGCCACAAGCTGGCGCTCAAGCTGGCCCAGGACATCGCCACCCTGGCCGGGCCGGCGGCCAGGGACGCCGGTCTGCGCGAGAAGATCGCCGACTGGTTCGTCCAGTCCGAGGGTCTGAAATACACCCGCTATCGCACCCTGACCGCCCTCTCGCGCGGCCAGACGCCGGGGCCGGAAAGCTCGATCGGCAAGGTGGTCGGCGCCAATCTGATGCAGGACATGGCCAATACGGCGATGGAGCTGGAGGACCAGTTCGGCATCATCAGCGATCCGGACATGGCCCCCCTGGCCGGCGCCTTCCAGACCGCCCTGATGGGCGCGCCGGGCCTGCGCATCGCCGGCGGCACCGACGAGATCCTGCGCAACATCATCGCCGAGCGCGTGCTGGGCCTGCCGCAGGACGTGCGACTGGATAAGAACGTCGCGTTCAAGGATGTGCCGACCGGGCGGTAGGGGCACAAACCTTTTTCTCCCTCCCCTTTATGGGGAGGGCGAGTCGCGTAGCGACCGGGGTGGGGATGTTTGAATCAGCCCCACTTGCGCATGTCGTCAGACTTCCCCACCCCCGACTGCGCTTCGCGCCGTCTCGACCCTCCCCGTAGAGGGGAGGGAGGCGCCAACGCTCTCGTTACGCCGCCGCGTCCTCCTGCGCCACAAACCCTTTGAACGAGGTCTTCATATATTCGATGAACGGCGGGCTGAGGCGTTCGCCGCGCAGATATTCGGGCGTGACCGGCAAGGCGACGGCCTGGAAATCCGGATCGGCGGCGATGCGTTGCGGCAAATCGTGGTGCAGGATGGCCGCGCGGCCGAGCATGGCGAAGTCGGCGCCGTGCTCAAGCACCCGGCGGACGCTCTGCGCGCTGGTCAATTTTCCGGCGGCGCCCAGGCGCGTCCCGCCGCGTGGCAGGTCGGCGAACCAGTCGATCAGGGGCCGGTCGACGAACGCCGCCTCCACCGGCGCCTTGAAGCAATCCCACAACGACATGTCGATATAGTCGACATCGCCGGAGGTCATCAGCTGGGCGGCCAGATCGCGCTGTTCGGCCAGTTTCAGACCGAATCGTTCGGGCGAGAGACGCACGCCGAGTTGAAAATCGGGCCGCGTGCGCGCCCGCACGCCCTTGATGATCTCCAGCACGATCCGCGCGCGGTTCTCGAACGATCCGCCATAGCGATCGGTGCGACGGTTGGTCCCGGCGCTCAGGAAGGCGCACAGGATATAGCCGTGGGCGCCGTGCAGCTCCACGCCGTCAAACCCGGCGGTCTGGGCGCGCACCGCGCCGGCGATGAAGTCCTCGATCAGTTGCTCGACCTCGGTGGTGGTCAGCGCCCGCGCGCCGGTCTCGGCGTCGTCGGATGGCCCCACCGGGGTCTCGCCGATCAGCTCGGCGGGCGAGCGGACGCCGGCGTGGTGCAGTTGCACCGCCGAGAGGGCGCCCTTGGCGCGGATGGCGGCGGCCAGACGGGTCAGCCCGGCCAGATGATCGTCGCCGAACACGCCAAGCTGGCCGGGAAAGCCCTGGCCGGCGCGCTGCACGTGGGCCGCGGCGGTCATCACCAGGCCGAAGCCGCCGGTGGCGCGGTGCGTCAGCCACTCAAACTCCTCGTCGGAGAGCCGCCCGTCGGGATGGCTCTGCCAATTGGTCAGCGGGGCCAGCATGAAGCGGTTCTTCATGGCCGGGCCGCGCAGAAACGACAGCGGTTGCGACAGGTCGGTCATGCGCGAAATGGACTCCAATGTCGTCGACGGGCTTCCAGATAGCGCAACCATGCGCCGTAGAGATACCCCCTACGCCGTCTTCCCCGCGAAGGCGGGGATCCAGATCTTAGGGCGTGCGGTTCGAAGAAAGGCTGGGCCCCGCCTTAGCGGGGGAGGCGGAACTGGAAATGAGTCGGCCTTGACACTCACCGCATTCGCGCCCGCTATGTCCACTTAACAACTCACGCCCGGGGAGGGAAATGCGTCATGACCGTTGAGCTGACCATGCTGGTCTATTCGACCGCCTTGCTGATCGTGCTGGTGCTGATCCAGGCGTCCGCCGGCGTTCGCGCCCAAGGCCTGAAGGCCATGGCGGGCGCCCGCGACGATTTGCCGGCGCCATCGGCGTTTCAAGCGCGCACCAAACGGGTGGTGGACAATCACCGGGAGGGCCTGACCATCTTCGCGCCGCTGGTGCTGGTCGCCGCCCTGGCCCACGTCTCGAGCGGCGTGACGGCGCTGGGCGCCCAACTGTTTTTCTACTCGCGGGTCGTCCACGCGGTTCTTTATCTCGCCGGTGTGCCGGCGGTGAGGCCGCTGGTCTATGGTGTCGGCGCGGTCGGCACGGTGATGATCCTCGCGGCCCTGCTGGGCCTGGGCGGTTAGGGCGGACCGGCCCATTTCGTCCCCCGTCGTCTCGGCTGAGAGGGACGCGGCCTAGATTGAAAACACCTGCTGTTGCGGCAGTGCGTCAAGTGTCGCGTTATGCGTCGCGCGCGATTTCAACATGGGCGCCACCGACAGGCAGAGTTTGGTCTTGAGCTGCCGCGAATGCGGCGGACTGCATCCGGCCGTCTTCCCCGGCCCCGACGCGCGGCCAGACGCCTACCGCGACTACTACACCGGCGCCCGCCGCAACCCGTTTTGGCGGTCTTGGCTGCGCCAGATCGCCGACGCCACGCGCCGCGACTACCTCGACCGGCAAACGCCGCCCGCCGTGGGGCGGGTTCTGGACTATGGCTGCGGCGCCGGAGCCTATCTCGCCCGCATGGCGCGGCGAAACCCCGCCCCCGTGTGCGCCGGAACCGACGCCATCAAGCCTGGCGACACCGGACAAGCCTATGCCTGGCTGTCGCCGCCGGAGGTCTTGGCCGCCCGGCCGTTCGACTGGATCACGCTGGGCCACGTTCTGGAACATCTGGACGATCCGGCCGCTGTGGTCGGTCTCTTGGCCGGCAAGCTCTCTTCGGGCGGCGGCGTATGGATCGCGACTCCCAATGCGGCAAGCTTCATCATCGGCTCCGCCGGCCCCTGGGCCCGCGATATCGATTTTCCCCGGCACCGGCAGATCTTCAGCCGCAAGGGGCTCGAACAGCTTCTCGCCGGCGCCGGCCTGAGCGCTCGGTTTCTCCCGGCGCCGAGGCTGAACGCCGTGCTCAATGTCGCCTCGACTCTCAGGAACATCGCCGGCGATCGATCGGCGAGCCGGCGAGATCGCGCCGCGGCGACGCTGACGACCGTCCTGCAATTGATGGTTCACCTGATGTCGCCGGCGTCGCGGCGCTCAATCAATTCGCCCGAGTTCGTGGTGGTCTGCCGACGCAAGGATGCAGAGTGGGCGGCTAGAAGGGGTGGCTGATCGAAAGCCCGAGCGCGCTGTCGGGCTTGTCGAATCGGCTGGGTTCGGGGCCGCTCACCGGCTCGGGCGCGAGCGGGCGAACTTGCGGGCGACGATGAAGGCCAACCGACCCGACGACGTCCGACGCGAGGCTAAAACCGACGCCGGTCGGCGCGCGGTCCGGTGTCACTGTGTAAGCATGATGGACGTCACCGACATTGGACGCGCTGGCGATGGACTGAGCGCGCGGAGCGTGCCGCGACGCTATTCGCCGAACCACATGAACATAGCCATGGCGGTGGGCCGGGCGCGGGTGCGACCGGGCGCTCGCGGTGAGCGGCGACGCCGCCAAAGCGGCGACCAGGACCCATAAAATATAATCTCTCGGCACCTTCGTCTCCCTCTCTCGTAGAGGCATTGGCGACAACGGCGAATGCCGGCGATGGTTCCTGATCCCTGCCGCACCGGTCGCTCGCCGCGACCTTGCCGACGCGCTGTCCACGACACGCCTGGGCTTCTTCAGTCGATGGCGCCAAGCTCGGCCAGCGCGTCATCGGACAGGGTGAGCTGACCGGCCTTGAGGTTCTCGCGCAGGTGACCCGGCGAAGCGGTGCCGGGAATCAGCAGGATGTTGGGGGCTCGGCGCAGCAGCCAGGCCAGAGCCACCTGCATCGGCGTGGCGCGAAGGCGCGCCGCCACGGTCGAAAGGGCCCCCGACTGCAGGGGCGTGAAGCCGCCGAGCGGGAAGAACGGCACATAGGCGACGCCCGTCGCCGCCAGGGCGTCGATCAGGGCGTCGTCGGCGCGGTGGGCCAGATTGTAGTGGTTCTGCACGCAGACGACCGGCGCGATCACCCGGCCCTGCTCAATCTGGGCGGGCGTTACATTGCTGAGGCCCAAGTGACGGATCAGCCCCTGCCGCTGGAGCTCGGCGAGGGTGGTGAATTGTTCCTCGATCGAGGCCTCGCTCGGCCCGTGGACGCCGCCCACGCGCAAATTGACGACCTCAAGCGCATCGACGCCGAGATTGCGGAGGTTGTCGTGGACCGCGCCGGTGAGGTCGGCGGGCGTGAGCGCCGGATTCCACGAGGCGTCGGCGCCGCGCACGGCGCCGACCTTGGTCACGATCACCAGATCGTCCGGATAGGGGTGAAGCGCCTCGCGGATCAGCTGGTTGGTGACGTGCGGACCGTAAAAATCGCTGGTGTCGATATGGTTGACCCCGCCGGCCACGGCCGCGCGCAGCACGGCCAGCGCGGCGCCCCGATCCCTGGGCGGTCCAAATACGCCCGGTCCGGCGAGTTGCATGGCGCCATAGCCCATGCGGCCCACGGTGCGGTCGCCGAGCGGGAAAACGCCGGCGGCGGTCTTGTCGGTCATGGCGGATCTCCAAAGCTGGGTCAGCCGCACTATGGACCTAAAGGGGCTGCGTGATAGTCCCTGGTAGCTGGGGGCGGGATCGAACCGCCGACCTGTGGGTTATGAATCCACCGCTCTAACCATCTGAGCTACCCAGCCATAGGGCCCGCGCGCGGGAGGGGCGCTTATAGAAGCAAGACGCCCTGATCTTCAACCCCGCCCGTTAAGCCCCAACCGCGCGGCGACCTCTTCGCCGATAGCCAGGGACGAGGTGAGGCCGGGGCTCTCAATGCCGAACAAGGCGACCAATCCCTCCAGACCGTGCGCGGCCGGTCCATCGATGCGAAAATCGGGCTGCGGCTCGTTTGGACCGTGGATCTTGGGTCTGAGGCCGGCATAGTCGGGATCAAGCGCGCCGTCCGGCAATCCGGGCCAGAACTTGCGGACATAATCGTAGAAGGCGCCGGCGCGGGCCGGATCGACGGTGTAATCCTCGGTGGCGACGAAGGCGAGGTCGGGTCCGAACACCGCCTGACCGCCCAGATCCTTGCGATAGTGCGTGCCGAGCGCCCCATGGATCGGTGGCGGATAGATCAGCCGCTCGAACGGCGCCTTGCCGCGCAGGCGGAAATAGACGCCCTTGCCGTAGTGCAGGGTCGGGATTGTCGATTTGGGAAACCCCTCGATCAGGGCCGCCACCGTCTGGGCGCCAAGGCCCGGCGCCGTCACCAGATATTTCACATCCATGGTCGTCGGCGCCGCGCCGCCCGCCGACACGCGAAAGCCGCCGCCCGCCAGCGGCGTCGCCCCTTCGAAGGGCGTGGATTCCACCACCGCCCCGCCGCGATCCTCGATCTCGCCGCGCAGGCTGACCATATAGCCGTGGCTGTCGAACACGCCGCTTTCCGGCGAAACAAGCGCCGCGACCACCTTCAGCCCCGGCTCCAGCGCCATCGCCTGGGCGCCGGTCAGGGCCTCGACGCCCTCGACGTCATTGGCCCGCGCCTGGGTTTGAATCGCTTCGAGAGTCGGGATGTGGGCGACGTCGGCGGCGACCACCAGCTTACCGCACTTGCGATAATCGACCTTGTGCGCGGTCAGGTAGGCGTAGAGCGCGCGGCGCCCGGCGACGCAGAGGCGCGCTTTGAGCGATCCGGTCGGATAGTAGAGTCCGCCGTGGATCACCTCGGAATTGCGCGACGACACCCCCTGACCTATGGCGCCCTCCTTCTCCAGAATGACGACGGTGAGCCCGCGCCGCGCCAGGGCGTAGCCGCACGCCAGGCCCACCGCGCCGGCCCCGACCACGCAGGCGTCGAAGTCAAAAGTGCTCATGGCCGGATCTTCGTCCCCCTAAGACCGATAATCGCCGTTGATCTCGACGTAGCGTTTGGTCAGATCACAGGTCCACATGGTCGCGCGGCCCCGGCCGACGCCGACGTCCACGCCGACCGCGAGCTCGGCGTTCTTCATGTAGGCGCTCATCGCGTCTTCGGAATAATCGGCCGCCACCGCGCCATCGCGCGCGGCGACAAGATCGCCGAAGGTCACGCGAATCTTCTCGCGTTTGATCGGCTCGTCGGCCCGACCAACGGCCATGACGATGCGGCCCCAATTGGCGTCCTCGCCGGCGAAAGCGGTCTTGACCAGCGGGCTTTCAGCGATGGTGCGGGCGATCTTGCGCGCCGAGGCGTCATTCCTCGCGCCGCCGACGGTGATCTTGACAAACTTCGAGGCCCCCTCGCCGTCGCGGACCAGCTGCTGCGCCAACTCGAGCAGCACCGCGCGCAGCTTCAGCTTGAAATCGGCGAGGCGCTTGTCGCCGCCCTGGCTGATCAAGGGCGCACCGCTCGTGCCGGTGGCGAACACCAGCAGGGTGTCGTTGGTGGAGCGATCGCCATCCACCGTCACGGCGTTGAAGGTCTCGACCACATAAAGATTGATCAGGGCCTGCAGAACCTTGGGCGCAATGGCCGCATCGGTGGCGACGAAGGCCAGCATGGTCGCCATGTCCGGGGCGATCATGCCCGAGCCCTTGGCGATGCCGCTGATGCGCACTTCGACCCCGTCGATGTGCGCCCGCGTGGTCGCGCCCTTGGGAAAGGTGTCGGTGGTCATGATCGCGCCGGCCGCGCGCGCCCAGCCGTCGCCGGTCAGGACGTCGACGGCCGCGGGAATGACGTCGGTCATCTTCTCGTCGTCCAACAAGACGCCGATCACGCCGGTGCTGGCCAGCAGGACTTCGCGTTTGTCCGCGCCGATAGCCTCGGCCAGGCACGCCGCAACATTGCGCGCCGCCCGGGCGCCGGCCTTGCCGGTGAAGCTGTTGGCGCAGCCGGAGTTGACCACAAGGCCGTGCACGCCCTCGCCCTTGGTCGCCTTCAACTGCGCCTGACACCAATCGACCGGCGCCGATCCCACGCCATGGCGGGTGAACACGCCGGCGCAATTCGTCCCCTCGGCGAAGCGCATGATCAGCACGTCGTCGCGCTCGTGCTTGTAAAGGCCGGCGCGCGCCGTCGCCATCTCCACCCCGGCGATCGGCGGCAGGGTCGGGAACGCCACCGCGAGGGGAGAGATCGGTAAGGTCGGCTTCGCTGTCATCGTCTGGTCGCACCCTTAAGTCACGCTTGCGTCGGACAGAGCCCCCGTCCTACGCTTACTTGAGGGACGCGCCATGGTCGGCAATCGACGCCCCGTCAAGCCAATCGGTCAAGGTACAGAGGAATGCAAACCATGAAACTCTATACTTCCGTCGGCCCGAACCCGCACGTGGTGAACATGTTCATCGCCGAAAAGGGCCTGGATATTCACAAAGTCCCAGTCGACCTGCTGGCCGGCGAAAATCGCCAGGCGGCCTATGGCCTGATCAACCCGACCCAGACCATGCCGGCCCTGGCGCTGGACGAGGGCGAGGTGCTCGCCGAGATCACCGCCATTTGCGAATATATCGAGGAGCGGCACCCCTCCCCGCCGCTGATTGGCGAGACGCCGGTGCAACGCGCCCTGACGCGGATGTGGGTGCGCCGGATCGATCTGGGCATAGCTGAGAACATGGCCAACGGCTTTCGCTTCAGCGAGGGCCTTGCCCTGTTCAAGGACCGCATCCACTGTTTCCCGGATGCGGCGGCGGACCTCAAGGCCACCGCCCAGGAAAAACTGACCTGGCTCGACGGCCAGATCGCCGGACGGACCTGGATCGTCGGCGACCGCTTCACCCTGGCCGACATCCTTTTGTTCTGCTTTCTGGAATTTGGCGCCGGCGTCGGCCAACCGCTCAACCCGGACAACAAGAACATTGCCGCCTGGTTTGCGCGCGTGAAGGCAAGGCCGAGCGCGTAGGCGCGCCGCGTTTTGGCGGCTTACGTCTTGAACCGGGCGACCGCGTGCATCTTCGGGTCGCGCGCGAAGTCGGCCGGGGCGACGAAGCCCGCGCCGTCCCAGGCGATGTCGATGCCGACAATCTCGAAGCACTTGGCGACATATTCCGAACAGATGTACTCATCCTTCGGCTCCAGGTGTTTGGGCGTGCGCGTCTTGGTCCGGCCCAGCAGAATCCGCGCGCCTATCTTCAAGATCTCGCTGCTGGCGAACGGGTCGCCGAAGCGGTCGACGGCAAAGTCGCCGAGTTTCCGCATCGCGTCGCCGTCCTGGCCACCCTTTTTGCCCACGAAGTCCTCGTGGCGCGCCAGGATGATCTTGCCCGGATAGGGGGTGACGCCGTTGCTGGTGCGTTTGATGAAACTGGCCAGGGGCACGGCGCGCACGCCGATGGTGTGCACGCTCTCGAAGGCCATGACCCGGCCCAGCGACGGCCAGCGATAGGCCAGCGCGATGTGGGTCCATCGGCTGCGTGTGCTCCAGCCGATCAGCCGCGAGCCGGCGTCGGTGGCCGCGCAGAGCAGCACGTCGCCATCACGAACCTTGCGCGCGATCGTCTCTAACGGCTCAGCCTTCAACTTGGTCAGGACATCGTCGCTAATGGTCATGATTGCCCGTTGAACTCCGCGCGGCCTAAGCTCTATCGGAACCCAGGCCGATGACGATGGTTCCGGAATGCCGTCGACGCGCGTGATCGATGCGATTTGGGTGTATACTCCGATTGTATCATCCCACAGCCATGAGACATCGCCATCATGCGTTATGTTGATCTTGGTCCGCTCAAAAACGTCAGCCGGCTGACCCTCGGCGGCGGCGGGCTTGGTCGGCTTTGGGGCGAGACCAGTCTCGACGAGACTGTCGCCACCACCCGCGCCGCCGTGGACGCCGGGATCACCCTGATCGACACCGCGCCGATGTATCTGGACTGTGAGCGGGTGATCGGCGCCGCTTTCGAGGGCGCCCTGCCGAACCATGTGCGCCTGACCAGCAAGCACCAGCTTGGCCAGCCGGCGCGCGGCGAGGTCGCCGCGCGTCTGGAGGCCTCGCTCGACGCCAGCCTCGCGGCCATGCGCGCGCCGCGCGCGGATATCTTCTTCCTGCACAGCAATCTTTGCGCCGACGACTATGTGTTTTCCCGCCACAACGACCGGCGGGCGAGTTTCGCCACCCCTTGGTCGATGTACGTCGACGAGGTGGTCCCAGCCATGGAATCGTTAAAGGCGCGCGGTCGGATCGGCACCTGGGGGATCACCGGCGTCGGCGTGCCGAGCACAGTGCTGAAGGCCTTGGCCCACGACCCCGCCCCCGACGTCGTCCAGGCCCTGGCCAACCTGCTCGACAGCGCCGGCGGCATTCGCAATTTCGCCGAAACGGCCCGACCGCGCGACATCATCGCCGCGGCCAAGGCGCGCGGCGTCGGCGTTCTGGGCATTCGCGCCGTCCAGGCCGGCGCTCTGACCGCCGCGATCGACCGCGCGATCAAGGACAGCCATCCAGAATCGACCGATTTCCGCCGCGCCGCGCCATTTCGCGGCCTGTGCGCCGAGCTGGGCGTCGACCCCGCCGTCCTCGCCCACCGCTACGCTTTGGATATGAAAGGGGTGGACTCGGTGATCCTGGGCGTGAAGAACCGCGCCGAGCTGACCGCCTGTCTGGACGCCGAAGCGGCCGGCCCGCTCCCCCCAGACCTGCGTGCGCGCATCGACGGTCTGGGCTTGATCGAAGCTTAACAAGGAAACCCGCCATGGATTTGCATCTGAAGAGCAAGGTGGTTTTCGTCGCCGGCGGCAGCCGCGGCATCGGGCTCGGCATCGTCGAAGCCCTGCTCGGCGAGGGCGCACGCGTGGCGATGACGGCGCGCGGCGCCGACGCCCTGGAAGCACAGCGGGTGCGGCTCGCCGAACAATACGGGGCGGACAGTATCTGGACGACGCCCGGCGACATGCGCGACGCGGCCGTGATCGACTACGCCCTGAGCGCGGCGGAGACGGCGATGGGTCCGATCTGGGGCGCGGTCGCCAATGTCGGCCTGCATCCCTGTCCGCCAGGCTTCGAGATCGATGACGAGACCTGGCGCGGCGGCATGGATCAGAACCTCGATTCAGCGTTCCGTCTGGCCCGTTCGGCCCTGCGGCGCATGACGCCCAGGAGCGAGGGCGCGGTCCTGTTCATCAGCTCGATCGCCGGCCTGGGCGCGCTGGGCACGCCGCTGACCTACGGCGTCGCCAAGGCCGGCATGAACCATCTGACCAAGGAACTGGCCCGCGTGGCCGGCTCAAGCGGCGTCCGCGTCAACGCCGTCGCGCCCGGCAACATCATCTTTCCGGGCGGCGATTGGGAAGCGCGCTCCACCGGCCCGCGCGGTGACAACTGGAAACGCTGGATCGATCGCGAGGTGCCGCTCAAACGATTCGGTCGACCCGAGGAAATCGGCGCGATGGCGGCCATGCTGCTCAGCCCGGTTTCAAGCTTCGTCACCGGCGCCATCGTCCCGGTGGACGGCGGGCAGACGCGGTAGAGTCCCCCACCTTCGTTTCCCCCGCGCAGGCGGGGGCCCAGGCTTTCTTCCTGTTCCGCAATAGCAACTGATCAGAAGGACTGGGCCCCCGCCTGCGCGGGGAAACGGAATTTGGGGGTCGGTCGAATGCCCGACGGCCCCGATGATTCAAACCACCGCCATCGCTTCGAAATCGACGATCGTCGGCATAACGCCGATGGCTTCGAGAAATCGCCGCAACCCCGCCTGACTGACCGCCGTCGTCGCGGTGTTGATCAGGGGGTGGAAATTGACCGCGTCGGCCGACCACAGGGCCGCGTCGAGCACGAACCGCACCTGATGGGTCGGATCATTGACCAGGGCGAACGCCGTCACCGACCCGGGCGTTACCCCCAGGGTTGTTTCGAGCAACTCGCCGGACCCAAATGACAATCGCGCCGAACCGATCACCGTCGGCAGCCGTTTGAGGTCGATCTGGGTCGTGTCCCGGGCCGAGATCAGCCAGATCTGGCCCTTGGCGTCCTTGAGGAACAAATTCTTGGTGTGTGTGCCGGGCATGGACGCCTTGAACTCATCGCCCTCGCCGACGCGGAACACCGCCGGATGATCAACGGTGGAGGCGTCAATGTCGTGGGTTTTGAAAAACGCCGTCAGGCCATCGCGATCGATCATGGCGCCCGTTTAGCCGATCGCCGCCTTGGTGGAAACTTTGCGCCGCCGCCCGCGCACGGCTAGAGATCGCAACACGCACGGTCCGGAGTGACACCGCATGCAGCTCGAATGTTTCCCGATGACCGACAGGCCGCCGGACATCGTGCCCGGGCGCCCGCAGCGGGCGTGGATGGACCAGTTCCTGGACCGCCACGCCTATCGCTGCCTGCCGCTGACCATGGCCAACTCCACCGGCTGGGAAATCCTCTGCCCGGTCGGCTTTTCCGCCGAGTGGAACGGCGGCCTGCACACCACCGACATCAAGATCACCCCCGATCACCCGTTTCCGAAGTTCGACGAGTTTGTGAAGAGCCATTTCTCGCACGGCATCCTCACCTTTCATCCCGGCTATCTCTTTCGCACGCCCGAGGGCTGGTCGATGTGGGCCGGCGGACCGCCCAACCATGTCAAGGACGGCGTCCAGCCGCTCGCGGGCCTCACCGAGACCGACTGGCTGCCGTTTCCCTTCACCATGAACTGGATTTTCACCCGCCCCGGCCGCATCAGTTTCAAAAAAGGCGAGCCGTTCTGCTTCATCACCCTGATGCAGGACAAACCGCTGGAGACTTTCGAACTGGTGCAGAAATCCCTGACCCGCGACGTCGATCTGCATGGCCAGTACGAGGCCTGGCGCGCCCGCCGCGACGACTTCAACGCCCGCATCGCCAAACGCGATCCCGCCACCATGAAAGAGGCCTGGCAGCGCTATTACTTCCGCGGCGAAATGCCCGACGCCGCCGGGCCGGCCCCCACGACGCACGTCAACAAACGGCGGATGAAGGCCCTGAAACTCGGCGTCTGATCGGGCGCCGCCGCGCCCTTGCCAAAGCGGCGCCCCTCTGCAATAAGCCGCGCTTCGATTTCGGAGCGTTGCGTTTCGACTAAAACGCGGGCGTAGCTCAGTGGTAGAGCACAACCTTGCCAAGGTTGGGGTCGAGAGTTCGAATCTCTTCGCCCGCTCCAGAAATTGATCAAGTAAAACCAAGACTATACAAAAGGGCGCTACCAGGCGATCTTTCGCCTTTCAGTGGTAGCATCCGCCGCGATCTCAGTGGGTGTCGCGGCCCGCGACCCGCTCAAGACTCGAAATAGTTCGGCTGGCCGATGTCCGCGATGAGGCCGATCTGCGTCGGTTTCCAATCCAGCCGCTTCTGCGTCAAAGCGCTGGATGCGGGCATATCGAGGCCGGCGAACATCGCGAGCGGGCCGTAATAATCGCCGGCTTCTTCCTGCTTGATCGAGACCACCGGCACGCTCAGAGCGCGGCCAATCACCTCGATGATTTGCCGCATGGGCACGCCCTCGTCACCGACAGCATGATAGATACCGTCCACCGCGCCTTTCTCCAAGGCTAGCCGGTAGAGGCGGGCGACATCCAGCCTGTGCCCCGCCGCCCAACGCTCGGCGCCATCGCCAATGTAAGCGGCGGCGCCTTTCTGACGCGCGCCATCAAGCAGATAGGTGATAAAGCCGGCCTTGCCCTCAGCGCCATGCACTTGCGGCAGGCGTATCGCCATCGCTCGCACGCCGCGCGACGCATAAGCCAGACCGGCCTCTTCCGACACGCGCGGCGCAAACCCACCGGCGTCGCGCCGCATATCTTCGGTGATCAGCACGCCCGGCGCGATGAGGCCCGTTCCCGACGTGACGATGAAGGGCTTGTTCGTGCCTTCCAGCACATCGCCCATCGCCTCGATGGCGCGCTTGTCGATCTGCCCGTTCTCCGCGAATTTCGTGAAATCGTGGATGAAGGCGAGATGGATCACGCCGTCTGCCTCCTTCGCGCCCTCGCGCAAGCTGTCGAGATCTTCGAGCGAGCCGCGATGCACCTCCGCGCCGGCCGCTTTCAGCGCCGCGGCGTTGGCGTCGGAGCGGGCGAGACCCACCACCTGGTGGCCGTTTGCGATCAACTCCCTGGTTGTGGCGGCACCGATAAATCCGGCCGCGCCGGTAACGAATACACGCATTTCGACCTATCCCTTATTTCGTTTCATGACCGCAGTCGCGGCCCCTAAGTTATCACGATAGCGGTTGGGAAAAATACGATCCTTGCCACATACGCCGATCGGCGCGAACCTGTCGCAGCTGAACCTCCGACAAGGGCCATGACGCAACCCAGCACCGCGAGTTAGTTCCGTTCAGCATCAGCGCGAGGGACTCATGCCAAAGTCGGAGCTCACCTACAGCGGCTATCTGAACCTCGACGCCCTGCTGGCCTGTCAGTCGCCTCTGTCGAGCGAACACGACGAGCTGTTATTCATCGTCATCCACCAGGCCGCCGAGCTGTGGCTGAAGCTGACCCTGCACGAGCTTGGCGCCGTGCGCCGGCTGATCGGCGCCGACGATTTGTCGCCAGCGTTCAAAATGCTGGCCCGCACCGCGCGCGTCCAGGCCCAGCTGATCCAGTCGTGGGAGGTGCTCTCGACCATGACGCCGACCGACTATGTCCGCCTGCGCGAGCATCTGGGGTCGAGCTCTGGGTTCCAGTCCTACCAATACCGCCTTCTGGAATTCATGCTGGGCGCGCGGGAGACGAAGTTGGTGGAGATCCACCAGGACGTCCCCGCCCACGCCGCCGGCCTCACTGCGGAGCTGGCGCGGCCGAGCCTGTACGACGAGGCGTTGCGGCTTCTCGCGCGGCGCGGTCTGCCGGTTCCCGCCGGCGTGCTTGGACGCGATCTCGCCGAGCCTTACGTGCCGAACGCCGGCGTCGAAGCTTGCTGGGCTACGATCTACAACGACCCCGAGCGCTATTGGGATCTCTATGAACTGGCTGAAAAACTAATGGACGTCGAACACCATGTGCAGCTCTGGCGATTCGGCCACATCAAGGCCGTCGAGCGGATCATCGGCTTTCGCCGCGGAACCGGCGGCTCGACCGGCGTCGCTTATCTGAACACCGTCCTGACCAAGGGCTTCTTCCCCGAGCTGCTCAGCGTGCGCACCGTCCTCTGACGAATGTTTGGCGAGAATCCCGCTCGAAAAGCCGCTAAGGGAGGTCATTGCCGCCCATTATACTAGGCCGATCCATGACCGTTCGCACGACCAAACCTATCCGCGCCAACGATACGCTCGATCTGTTGTCGGACCTGGACGGCAAGGTGCGCTGGCTGTCGGCGTGGACGATCCACAACGCCAATCATGTGCGGATGAGCCGCGACGGCCTGAAGGTCGGCGGCCATCAGGCCTCGTCGGCGTCGATCGCGACGATCATGTCGGCCCTCTATTTCTCGGTGCTGGAGCCGCAAGACCGCGTGGCGGTGAAGCCGCACGCCAGCCCGGTATTCCACGCCATCCAATATCTCTATGGGCGCCAGACTCTGGATCAGTTGCAGCGGTTTCGGGCCCTGGGCGGGGCGCAATCGTATCCGTCGCGCACCAAGGACAAGGACGACGTCGACTTTTCCACCGGATCGGTGGGCCTAGGCGTGGCCATGACGGCCTTCGCCTCAATCGCCCAGGATTATATGCTGGCCCACGGCGCCATGGCGCCGGAGCGGGCCGGGCGGATGATCTCGCTCTTGGGCGACGCCGAACTGGACGAAGGCAATATCTATGAATGCGTGATCGAGGGCGCCAAGCACGATCTGCGCAACTGCTGGTGGATCGTCGACTACAATCGCCAGAGCCTGGATGCGACGACATCCGACAGTATGTTCCTGCGCTTCGCCGATATCTTTCGCGCGGTCGGCTGGGACGTGATCACCCTCAAATACGGACGCAAACTACAGGAAGCCTTCGCGCAGGCCGGCGGCGAGCATCTCGAGCGCTGGATCGATGAATGCCCCAACGATCTCTATTCGGCCCTGACCTATCAGGGCGGCGCGGCGTGGCGCGCGCGGCTGCTCATCGATCTGGGCGCGAGGCCGGGGGTCAAGGCCCTGTTGGCGACCTATGACGACGACGCGCTGGCTGATCTGATGACCAATCTGGCCGGCCATGATCTGGGCCTGCTGCTCGACACCTTCCACGGCGCGCATGACGAAAAGCCGAAGTTCTTCATCGTCTACACCATCAAGGGCTTCGGCCTGCCGTTCGCAGGCCATAAGGACAACCATTCGGGACTCATGACCGAGACCCAGATGGAAACCTTCCGCACGCGGAATGGCGTGCCGGACGGCGAGGAATGGACGCCGTTCGCTGGCCTGCCGCGCCCCGCCGAGGACTATCGCGCTTTTCTGGCGGCGACGCCGTTCGCCGGGCGGACCCCCGGCGGCGCGGCGCCCATCGTTCCGGTGCCGGACGCGGCGGCCTTTCCCCGCCCCACCGGTCGGCAGTCGACCCAGGTGGCGTTCGGCAAGATCCTCAACGACCTGGCGCGCGCCGGCGGACCGTTGGCCGACGCCATCGTCACCACCTCGCCGGACGTGACCGTCTCGACCAACCTCGGCGGTTGGGTCAACCAGCGTGGCCTGTTCGCCCGCGACGCCCGCGCCGACCAGTTCAGGGACAGCAAGGTCGCCTCGCCGCAGCGCTGGGTGATGGGCCCGGCCGGCCAGCACATCGAGCTCGGCATAGCCGAAAACAATCTCTTCCTGCTGCTGGGCGCACTGGGCCTGACCGGCGATCTTTTCGGCCGGCGCCTGATCCCGGTGGGAACTCTGTACGATCCCTTCATCAATCGCGGCCTCGATGCGCTCAACTACGCCTGCTATCAGGATGCCCGCTTCATGCTGGTGGCGACGCCGTCGGGCCTGACGCTCGGCCCCGAAGGCGGCGCGCACCAGTCGATCCACACCCCCTTGATCGGCATGGCGCAGGACAAGCTTTCCTATTTCGAACCGGCCTTTGTCGATGAACTGACCGAGATCATGCGTTGGGGGTTCGAGCACATGCAGCAGCCGGATGGCGGCTCGATCTATCTGCGCCTCTCGACCCGCGCGCTGGATCAGCCGGCGCGCGCGTCGTCCGACACCTTCGTGCACGATCTGATGGAGGGCGCCTATTGGCAGGTGACGCCGCGGCCGGGCACGCGACTGGCGGTGGTCTATTGCGGCGCGGTGGCGCCCGAAGCTCAAAATGCCTTTGAGCAGATGCTTGAGGACTTTCCCGACGCGGGCCTGCTGGCGGTTCCGAGCCCCGACCGGCTGCATCGCGGCTGGTCGCGCGCGCAGGCCGCGGGCGCCCTGGGCGCCTCTCACGTCGAGCGGCTGCTGGCGCCGCTGGCGGCGGACGCGGGTCTCGTCACCGTCATCGACGGCCCGCCGGCGACCCTGTCATGGCTGGGCGGCGTCAGGGGTCACCGCGTCTCGCCGCTGGGCGTCGACCATTTCGGCCAGTCGGGCGATCTGCCCGATCTCTACGGCGTCTATCGTCTGGACGCCGAGGCCATCCTCGACGCCGCCGCCGCGGTGTTGGCCTAAACGCCACCCGACTCCCCCTCCGGGCGCTATTCCGGCCCGCCCAGATCGGCGCCGTCCTCGCCGCCGGTGTCACCGTCGACCATTTCGAGCAGGGTTTCCTTCAGCGCCAGCAGGGTCCGCGCCGCCTGGTCGAGATCCTGCTCGGGAACCCGGCTGAGAATCCCCAGCTCGACCTGTTCGACATTTTCCCGGATCGAGCCGACCAGTCGCACGCCGGCTTTGGTCAGGAACACCCGCCGGGCGCGACCGTCGTTGGGATCGGCGCGGCGCTCGACGTGGCCGGCAGCCTCCATCCGGTCGAGTAGGCCGCCGACCGCGACCTTGGTCAGATCCAGATCCACCGCCAGGGCGGTCTGGGTCATCCCGTCGCGGCGCGACAGAAAGGCCAGCACCCACCACTGCGAGCGGGTCACGCCCAGGGGCTTAAGGGCTCGATCGACCACGATCCGGCGCAGACGCGCCACATCGTGAATCAGAAAGCCAAATCGAAGCCCGGTGTTGAGGTCTTTACGTATGATCAAATTCGTCTGACCTCATGAGGCGTAGGCCGCCGCCTGGGCGACGATGGCTCGCGCCTGCTTGAGATGGGGAATATCGAGCATCTTGCCGTCCAGGCCGACCGTGCCCACGCCGGGCGCGGCGTCGAAGGCGGCGATGATGCGCACGGCGAAGGCGATCTCTTCGGCGGACGGCCGGTAACTCTCGTTGATCGCCGCAACTTGCGCCGGGTGGATCGCCAACCGTCCGGTGAAACCCTCGGCGCGCGAGGCGCGCGACGAGGCGCGCAGGCCGTCGTCGTCGCGAAAATCGACGTAAAGCGTATCGATCGGCTGCACATCTGCGGCGCGGGCGGCCAGCAGGGTCAGCGAGCGGACCATCTGGTAGGTGAGCGCCCAGCGCCCGTCGGCGCCCCGATTGGTGCTGGCGCCGAGCGCGGCGGCGAGGTCCTCGGCGCCCCAGGTCAGACCGAGCAGACGGGTCAGACCGGCGCCGGCATAGTCGCCCAGACGGAACGGCGAGATCGCGGTTTCGGTGGCTACGGGCAGGATTTTGATCGATCCGGCCGCCAGGCACGTCTGGGCCTCCAACGCGTCGAGATAATGCGAGAGTTTGAGCACGTCGCTCGGGCCATTGGCCTTGGGCAGTATCAATCCGTCCGGCGCGGCGGCGACGACGGCGACCAAATCGGTCAGGGCGAGGTCCGTGTCGAGTGGATTGATGCGCACCCAGATCTGGGAGGCTCGTTTGGCCTTGGGCCGCGCGCGGAGGAAGGCGGGAATCAGTTCACGCGCGACAGGCTTGTTGTCCGGAGAGACAGAGTCTTCGAGGTCGAGAATGAGTGCGTCGGCCCCCGCGCCGTCGGCCTTGCCGAGCTTCTTCTCACTGTCGCCGGGGATGAACAGGAACGAGCGGATCGGGGTCATGCGGCCGGCTTCTTGCGCTGCAGGCCCGAGCGTTTGCACGACGCCACCAGTTCGTCACGCTGATTGAACGCCCGGTGCGCGAAGGTGACGATGCCTTGATCAGGCCGCGACTTGGAGTCGCGCAGATCGATCACCTCGGTCTCGATGTGCAAAGTGTCGCCGATGAACACCGGCTTGGGGAAGCGCACCTCGTCCCAGCCGAGATTGGCCACGGCGGTGCCAAGGGTGGTGTCGCCCACCGAAACGCCGACCATCAGGCCCAGGGTGAAGACCGAATTGACCAGGATCTGGCCGTAGTCGGTCTCTTTCATATATTCGGCGTCCAGATGTAACTGCGCCGGATTGTGGGTCATCACCGAGAACATCAAATTATCGGTTTCGGTCACCGTGCGGCGAATGGCGTGGTGGAACACCTGCCCCACGCTCAGTTCGTCAAACCACAGACCCGCCATCCGTCGACCTCCAGCGGCGCCACGCCGGCGCGTTAGTAAATAGGCTTGTGAATAACTTCGGTCGCGGTGGCAATCATTGGGCGCAGACGGGCGGACCAGCGACGTCGCGCGTGTTTAGCCGATCGTCCCCCGCTCCCGCAGGACCGCCAAAATCGTATTCGCCGATTGCTCCGCCGTCGCGACCGAGGTGTCGACGTGGATCTCGGGATGTTCGGGGGCCTCGTAGGGGCTGTCGATGCCGGTGAAGTGCTTGAGCTGACCGGCGCGGGCCTTTTTATAGAGGCCCTTCACGTCGCGGCTTTCGGCGACCGCCAAAGTGGTGTCCACGAACACCTCGAGGAACTGGCCGTCGGGCATCAGCTTACGCGCCATATCGCGCTCGGCGCGGAACGGCGAGATGAACGAGACCAGGGTGATCAGGCCCGCATCGGCCATCAGCCGCGCCACCTCGGCCACCCGGCGGATGTTCTCGACCCGGTCGGCGTCGGTAAAGCCCAGATCCTTGTTCAGGCCATGGCGCACATTGTCGCCGTCGAGCAGGTAGGTGTGACGGCCCTCGGCGGCGAGCTTCTGTTCCAGAACATTGGCGATGGTCGACTTGCCGGCGCCCGACAGGCCGGTGAACCACAGCACCGCCGGCTTTTGCCGTTTCAGCTCGGAGCGCACGACGGGCGTAACGTCAAGCGCCTGCCAATGAATGTTATGGCTGCGGCGCAGGGCGAAGCGAATCATCCCCGCGGCCACGGTGGCGTTGGTCATCCGGTCAATCAGGATGAACCCACCGAGATCCTTGTCGTCCTCATACGGATCGAAAGCGACGACCTGGTCAAGGGCCAGATTGGCGACGGCGATTTCGTTCAGGGCCAGGGTCTTGGCGGCCATGTGTTCGAGGGTGTTGACGTTGATCTTGTGCTTGATCTCGGTGACCTGGGCGGTGACCAGCTTGGCGCCGAGCTTGAGCCAATAGGGGCGGCCCGGAAGCAATTCCTCGTCCGCCATCCACACCAGGGTGGTTTCGAACTGGTCGGCGACCTCCGGCGGCGCCTCGGCGGCCGCCAGCACGTCCCCGCGCGAAGCGTCGATCTCGTCGGCCAGGGTCAGGGTGACCGATTGCCCGGCGACAGCCCGCGCCAGATCGCCGTCCTTGGTCACGATCCGCGCCACGCTCGAGGTGCGCCCTGACGGCAGGGAGCGCACCTTGTCGCCGGGCCTCACCGCGCCCGACGCAATCAGGCCGGAGAAGCCGCGAAAATCCAGATTGGGGCGGTTGACCCATTGCACCGGCATGCGGAACGGGCGCTGTTTCAGAACGTCCTCGTCCAGCGCCACCGTTTCCAAATGCTCCATCAATATGGGGCCGGAATACCAGGGCGTTTTATCGCTGCGGCTGGCGATATTGTCGCCCTTCAAGCCGGAAATCGGGATCACGGTGATCTCGTGTATGCCGATCTGGGCGGCAAAGGCGCGATAATCGGCGACGATGGCGTCGAACCGTTCCTGCGACCAATCGATCAAATCCATCTTGTTGATCGCCAGAACCACATGGCGGATGCCGATCAGCGAGACCAGAAAGCTGTGCCGGCGGGTCTGGGTGAGCACGCCCTTGCGCGCATCGATCAGGATCACCGCCAGGTCGGCGGTCGAGGCGCCGGTGACCATGTTGCGGGTGTACTGCTCGTGGCCGGGCGTATCAGCGACGATGAATTTGCGCTTGTCAGTGGCGAAGAAACGATAGGCGACGTCGATGGTGATGCCCTGCTCGCGCTCGGCGGCCAGGCCGTCGACCAGCAGGGCGAAATCGATCTCGCCGCCCTGCGTACCCACTTTCTTGGAATCGGCCTCCAGCGCCGCCATCT
>JANXUA010000022.1 GCA_025352085.1 Caulobacteraceae bacterium
GATCACCACCCACAAGGTGATGATGGCCCCGATCAGTCGGCGCAGAAGGAAACGGGGCATGGGGCCTCTTAAGGAGCGCGGGCGCCCCGCCCGCTCTTTTCACGCTTTGGCGCGCCGCCGCTAGAAAAAAAGCGGGCGGGGCGCCCGCGCTCCTTAAGAGGCCCCATGCCCCGTTTCCTTCTGCGCCGACTGATCGGGGCCATCATCACCCTGTGGGTGGTGATCACCATCGCCTTTTTCATGATGCGCGCGGCGCCGGGCAGCCCCTTCGACACAGACCGACGGCTGCCGCCGGAAATCCGCAAGAATGTCGAGGCCAAGTTCGGTCTGAACCAGCCGCTCGGCGTACAATACGAGCAGTACCTGGCCGGCGTCGCGCGCGGCGATTTTGGCCCCTCGCTGAAATATCGCGACAAGCGGGTGATCGACATTCTGGAGGAGAACTATCCGGTCAGTCTCAAACTGGGCCTGTCGGCGATCATCATCGCGACCCTGGCCGGAGGCTTTCTCGGCGTCGTCGCGGCGCTGCGGCAAAACCAGCCGATCGACGGGCTCACGGTCGCGGTGGCCATCATCGGCGTAACCATACCCAGTTTCGTGACCGGACCGCTCCTGCAATGGTTGTTCGGATCGACCCTGGGCGTCCTGCCCATCGCCGGGTGGGATGGCGGCGCGGCGGCGAACATGATCATGCCTGTCACGGTTCTGTCCCTGCCGCAGATCGCCATCATCGCGAGACTGACCCGCGCGGGTATGATCGAGGCGCTGGGTTCGAACTATATCCGCACCGCCCGCGCCAAGGGGTTGAGCGAAACGCGCATCGTCACCGGCCACGCCCTGCGCGCCGCCATCCTGCCGCTTGTCGCGTATCTGGGCCCCGCCTGCGCGGGCCTGCTCACCGGATCGTTGGTGGTGGAGCGGATATTCGGCCTGCCGGGCCTGGGCAAGTTCTTCGTCGTCAGCGCTCTTCAGCGCGACTATCCGGTGGTGATGGGCATGGTGATTGTCTACGCCGCCCTGATCCTGGCGCTCAATCTGGCCGCTGACATGGCCCACGCCGCTCTCGATCCGGGAACCCGGCCGTGGTGAGAGATCTGGTTTCTCCCCCGCTCGGGCGGATGCGGGATTCTGGGACGCCCGGCCGCAGCCTGTGGGACGACGCGCGCCGACGCCTCCTGCGCAACCGCGCGGCGATGGCGGGTCTCGTGGTTTTGGCGGCCCTCGTCATCGCGGCCGTCGTCGGACCGGCTCTGCTGGCCTATCGTTTCGATGAGATCAACAAACAGGATGTCTGGCTGGCGCCGCTGGCCCGCGGCCACCTGTTGGGATCGGACGCCCTGGGCCGCGACCTGCTGGCGCGCCTCCTGATCGGTCTGCGCGTGTCCCTGGCCATTGGTTTGATGGCGACGAGCGTATCCCTGGTGGTTGGCGTCGCCTGGGGCGCGACAGCCGGCTATCTGGGCGGAGTGGTCGACGAGGTGATGATGCGCATCGTCGATGTGCTCTATTCCCTGCCGTTCATCTTCTTTGTTATCCTGCTGATGGCGGCGTTCGGATCGCACATCGTGCTGATGTTCATCGCCATCGGCGCGGTGGAGTGGCTGACTATGGCCAGAATCGTGCGTGGCCAGACCCAGTCGTTGAAATACCGGCCGTTCATCGAGGCGGCCCGCGCCGCCGGCCTCACCACCGGCGCCGTCATCCGCCGCCACATCGTTCCCAACCTGCTGGGTCCGGTGGTGGTCTATGTCACCCTGACCATCCCCGGCGTGATTCTGGCCGAGAGTTTCCTGAGCTTTCTCGGTCTCGGGGTTCAGCCGCCCATGGCCTCGCTGGGCGCCCTGATCGCGACCGGCGCATCGGACATGGAGCTGGCGCCCTGGCTGCTGCTCTTTCCGGCCCTGGCGATGATCGCCGCCCTCATGGCGTTCAACTTTCTCGGCGACGGGCTGCGGGATGCGCTGGATCCCAAGGATCGGTGAGGAGATTTATTCCCTCCCCTTTATGGGGAGGGCCGAGACGCAGCGAAGCGAAGTCCGGGGTGGGGCTTTTCGGCGTCAGGAGCCCCACCCCGGTCGCGGAGCCTGTCCTCGGGCGCGCGCTTTGCGCGACCCGGGGGCGACTCGCCCTCCCCATGAAGGGGAGGGAGAAGATCTAGTTGTCCCGATGCACTCTTATCGCCTGTTGGCCATCGACATTCATAAAGAAACTTCCCAACGCCGCCTTGCGGATCACCGCCGTCGAGCCGGCGTGAGGCGTGCGGTAGATGTCGCTATCGTCGATCTGCCGCCAGACAGCGCCGTCGTCGAGGGTGACGACCCATTTGCCGCCGGCCGTCCTGGCGGCGCCGGCGATCTTGGCGGTGATTCGATCCGCCTCGTCGCCCTTTTCGCCGCGATCGAACATGGCCAGGGTCGGGAGCGTGAGGCCAAAGGCTTGGCGGCGCACCGCGCGGCGTTGTTCCCGATCAATCGTGACCAGATCGCCCTTGGCTTCGGCCTGCGACATCCCCGCCACGGTCTTGTCAAAGCACGCCAGGCGCTGGACGCCGTCGACGACACTCTGGCAATCGATCACCGCCTGGACCGCCGGCGCGCGCGCCGGCGCGGCCGCTCGACCGGCGTGGGCGGGGCCACTTGCAGCGAAAACCGCCATCAGAATCGCCGCCGCCCGCTGATTCGTTGTCGTCATCGACCATTATCCCGCATGTAAGACCGCATTTGTACGCCGCGCATAGAAAACCGTGCCCGCGGCCGACACAATCTGTGACCGAAAGGTAACAGGGGCGTCGCGATCGGATTACGGCGACGTAATCTTCGTTGACCCCGCTAACCGACCATCGATACCCTAATATCAACCGGGGGGACTTTGCACTCGGGAAATTTCACGTTCCGCTCGGCGTCGGTCCCATCCGGATCGCGCCTCACAGAGCTCGTTCGGAGGACTAGACACTTGACCAGCACCACGCGCGCCCGACTTTTGGCGTCATCGATGATCACCGGCGTCGCGATTGTCGCCGCTTCCAGCGGCGGCGCGTTCGCGCAGGCCGCACCCGAAGCCGCTCCGGTTCAGGAACTGGTCGTCACCGGTTCGCGCATCCGGTCGCCGAATCTGACCAGCGTCAGCCCGGTCGCCACGGTCAACTCCAAGGACATCAAGCTCCAGGGCGCGACCAACATCGAAGACATCATCAACAATCTGCCGCAGGCGTTCGCCGATTTCGGCGGCTTTGAATCCAACGGTTCCAGCGGCACGGCGACGGTCGACCTGCGCGGTCTCGGCAACACGCGAACCCTGGTGCTGATCGACGGCAAGCGCCTGCAGCCGGGCGATCCGACCCAACCGGTGGCCGACCTGAATTTCATCCCGCCGGCCCTGATCGAGCGGGTCGACGTGCTCACCGGCGGCGCCTCGGCGGTTTACGGTTCCGACGCCGTGGCCGGCGTCGTCAACTTCATCATGAAGAAGAATTTCGAAGGCATTCAGATCGACGCCGAAACCTCGGTCGCTCAGGTCAACAACAACAATCAGCAGGTTCGCAAGGCCAACGTCTTCGGACACACCAACGCCAGCCTCGGCTTTCATTTCCCGCTCCTCAACCTGCCGTCGGGTTCCGTGTGGGACGGCCAGCGCCACACCGCCACCATCATCGGCGGTGCCAATTCGCCGGACGGCAAGGGCAATGTCGAGTTCTACCTCGGCTACACCTCCATCGACGCGGTGAGGGAAGGGCAGCGCGACTACAGCACCTGTTCTCTGGCGACCAACAACACCAACACGACACAGCAATACTGCGGCGGCTCGTCATCATCGGTGCCGGGACGTGTGACGCCGAGGACCGGGCCAAATCAGCACACCTATTTCATCGATTTTGCACCGGGCGTCCTTCTTCCGCGCTTCAATCACGGGAGAGACTTCAACTACGCGCCGTACAACTATTTCCAACGGCCGGACACCCGCTATACGGCCGGCGAATATTCCCACTATGAAATTAACAAGGCGATCGATCTCTATTCCAGCTTTATGTTCATGGATGATCACACGGTCGCGGCCATCGCCCCGTCCGGATCGTTCTATGGCGACACCAACTACACCATTCCTTGCGCTGATCCGCTGTTGTCGAGCACCCAGGCCAACACCCTGTGCGGCACGGGCGTGCGCACCGGGACGGCAACCGCCCAGATCGGACGCCGGAATGTTGAAGGCGCGCCCCGCACCGCCGACCTCGAACACCAGGACTATCGGATTGTGTTCGGATCGAAAGGTGACCTGGGCCAAGGCTGGTCCTATGACATTTCAGCGCAATATGGTCGCTCGGTGCTCACCGATATCGAGGGCGGCTATTTCCTGAAGTCGAAGCTTACCAACGCGCTGAACGTGGTCACCGACCCTCGCGCCGGCAGCGCCACCTTCGGTCAACCAGTCTGTCAGTCGGTCCTCGACGGAACCGACAAGAACTGCGTGCCCTACAATATCTGGGCGGCCGGCGGCGTCACCCCGGGGGCGATCAATTATCTCACGGGCAGCTCTATTTCCTCGGGCGTGACCACCGAACAGGTGGTGACCGGCAGCGTCACCGGCGACCTTGGTCAATATGGCTTCAAGTCGCCGTGGGCCACGACGGGCGTCGGCGTTTCGATAGGCGCCGAATACCGTCGCGAATTCCTGCAGCTCCAGTACGATTCGGTCGCGCAGAGCGGCGATCTGGCCGGCGCCGGTGGCTTTCTCCCCAATACGAAGGGCTCGCAGAGCGACAAGGACATCTTCGGTGAAATCCGGGTGCCGCTGGCGGAGAATATGCCGTTCGTCAAGGATCTGACCTTCGAAGGCGGCTATCGCTATTCGAATTACACCTCGGGCGGCGGCAACAACACCTACAAGTTCGGCCTCGACTGGCAGGTGGTTCCCGATCTGCGGTTGCGGGCGTCGTATGAGCGCGCGGTGCGGGCCCCGAACGTGTTTGAGCTGTTCCAGCCCCTCCACTCGGGCCTGACCGCGGGCAGCGATCCTTGCGCGGGCGGGACCCCGGCTTACACGGCGGCCCAGTGTTACAACACCATCCTCAGCAGCTTCCCGGCGATGACCTTCGCCCAGTTCACGACCCCCGGGGCGCCGACCAACCCGTTCAACCCCACACTGGGGCACGCGCCGATCTATGGAAGCATTACCCAGTGCATCTCCGCCCAGTGCGGCAACCTCAATGGCGGCAATCCCGGCCTGGTGCCGGAAATCGCCGACACCAAGTCACTGGGTGTCGTGTTCACGCCGACCTTCTTCAAGGGCTTCTCGCTGTCGGTCGACTATTTCGACATCAAGGTTGACAAGGCGATCCTCAACCTGCCGACGCAGACCCTGCTGAACAACTGCGGCATCCTCGGCAACGCCTTCGACTGTAGCTTGATCACCCGCGATTCGCAGAACAACTATGCCGTGTTCGGCGGCTTGGCGGCGGGCGCCCTCAACCAGCAGAACAACGCCGGATTTATCTATGCGAAGCTGGTGAACGCGTCATCGATCAAGACCCGGGGCGTCGACGTGGACGCGACCTACCGGACCTCCTTTGACGCTTTCGGCTTGCCCAATTGGGGTGGATTGAGCTTCCATTTCTCCGGCACCTATCTCGACAAGTTGCAGACCACCCTGCCCGACGGCACCGCCTATGATTGCGCCGGCCTCTACGGCGTGACCTGCGGCACCCCCTCGCCGAAGTGGCGTCATCAGTTGCGGGTAAGCTGGAACGCGCCGTGGGAGAACCTGGTTCTGTCGGCCAACTGGCGCTATCTGGCGGCCACCTCGCTGGACTTCAACACCAGCACGCCTGACCTGCAAAACGGCTTCACGGACACTCTGAAAACGGACGCTCACATCCCGTCCTACAGCTACTTTGACGTGGCGTTCTCCTTCAAGGTCAAGGATCGCTATAACGTGGAGTTGCTGGGCGAAACGTTCAACCTCTTCAACCATCTCAACCAGACCGGAGTTGCCAGCACGAGTGCCTACTCGGTCGCGAACGGTGCTGCAGGTGTTCCGAATACGCTTGTCTCCAACACAGCGTTTGCTGCGTTCGATACGACGAAGTTTCTGGGTAACGCGAATAGCAACTTCATCTACACACCACGGCAGGTCCAGTTGGGGGCGCGGGTTCAGTTCTAACGGGCTGGCTCGGCTTGGAGG
>JANXUA010000031.1 GCA_025352085.1 Caulobacteraceae bacterium
ATCCTGGAGCGCGACGACGTCATCGTGGTCGCCTCGGTGTCGTGCATCTACGGCATCGGCTCGGTCGAAACCTACACCGCGATGACCTTCACCATCAGCGTCGGCGACACCCTGGACGAAAAGCGCCTGATGGCCGACCTCGTCGCCCAGCAGTACAAGCGCAACGACCAGAGCTTTGAGCGCGGCAGCTTTCGCCGACGTGGCGACACCATCGAGATCTTCCCCGCCCACTACGAGGACCGCGCCTGGCGGATCATGATGTTCGGCGACCAGGTCGAGGCCATCGCCGAGTTCGACCCCCTCACCGGGCGCAAGACCGCCGACCTGCCCAGCGTCAAGATCTACGCCAACAGCCACTACGTCACCCCGCGCCCGACGCTTCGCCAGGCGGTGAACAGCATCAAGGACGAGCTCAAGGTCCGCCTCGACTGGCTCATCGCCAACGGCAAGCTGCTGGAGGCCCAGCGCCTGGAACAGCGCACCACCTTCGACATCGAGATGATCGAGGCCACCGGGTCCTGCGCCGGGATCGAGAACTATTCGCGCTATCTCACCGGCCGCCGCCCTGGCGAGCCGCCGCCGACCTTCTTCGAATACATCCCCGACAACGCCCTGCTGTTCGTCGACGAGAGCCACCAGACCGTCCCGCAGCTCGGCGCGATGTACAAGGGCGACTACAGCCGCAAGTTCAACCTCGCCGAATACGGCTTCCGCCTGCCGTCCTGCCTCGACAACCGCCCGCTCAAGTTCGAGGAGTGGGAGGCGATGCGGCCCGACAGTCTGTTCGTGTCGGCCACCCCCGCCAAGTGGGAACTGGAAAAGACCGGCGGGGTGTTCGTCGAGCAGGTGATCCGCCCGACCGGCCTGATCGATCCGCCGGTCGAAGTGCGTCCGGTGTCGAAAGGCGGCTTCAGTCAGGTCGACGACGTGATCGCCGAATGCCGCGACTTCGCGCTTCTGGGCTACCGCAGCCTGGTCACGGTGCTGACCAAGAAAATGGCCGAGGACCTCAGCGAATACATGCACGAGCAGGGCCTGCGCGTGCGCTACATGCACTCGGACATCGATACGCTGGAGCGCATCGAGATCATCCGCGACCTGCGTCTGGGCGCCTTCGACGTGCTGGTCGGGATCAACCTATTGCGCGAGGGCCTCGACATTCCCGAATGCGGCTTCGTCGCCATCCTCGACGCCGACAAGGAGGGGTTCCTGCGTTCGGAAACCAGCCTGATCCAGACCATCGGCCGCGCCGCGCGCAATGTCGACGGCAAGGTCATCCTTTACGCCGACTCCATCACCGGCTCGATGGAGCGGGCCATGGCCGAGACCAGCCGCCGGCGCGAGAAACAGGCCGCCTGGAATCTCGAGCACGGCATCACCCCCGAAAGCATCAAGAGCCAGATCAAGGACCTGCTCGCCAGCCCCTATGAGCGCGGCGACCGGGTGACGGTGGACGTCGGCGTCGCCGAAGAAGCGCGGCCGTTCCTCGGCTCCAACTTCCACGCCACCCTGCGCGACCTGGAGGCCAAGATGCGCGCGGCGGCGAGCAATCTGGAGTTCGAAGAAGCGGCCAGGGTGCGCGACGAGATCAAGCGGCTCAAACTGCTCGACCTGGAATTCGCCAACGAGGCGATGACGCCGGTCGGCGAAGCGGTGGATCGTGGGGCCGTGACGCGGGTCAAGGCCGAAGCGCGCGCGGAGGCGGCGGCGCGGTTCCGGAAGGGGCGGCGGTAGGGGAGGGTTCGCGGGACGATTGCGGGCGGAGTGCACCGGAAATCTGCTGGACATCGGCGCGCGCAGCGCTCATCGTATTATCCATAACTCTTTGATTCAGATCTAGTTATGAGAGATTTCAGACAACGATCGATCCATATCTCGCGCGTGCCCAGGTTGCGCGTTTTGGTGACCAGAAACAAAACTGGGCCGATTGGAATTTCGGCTCGTGGCCGTCTCTCGCATGTTGTTCTGAGTGTGGAGGAATTTGAGCGTATGGGCGGCAAGTTCGGAGTTCTCAGTGAGAAACCGAAGCGAGTCCCGCCGCCGCCACGCGACCTGGAGCGGTTCACTATCCTTTGTCGTATCGATGCGTGGGCCGACTATGTCGCCGAGGTCGATGCTGAAACGGCGGATGAAGCTGCCGAATTGGCGCGTGACAACCACAGCGACTACGAGTGGGGTCACTCCTACACTCAGGAATTCGACGCGAGACGTTACGTGACGCTCGACGCCGAGGGCAACGAGATCGAATCCACCGCGATCGAAGACTTGTAGCTCCCGCGCGCCGGATGTGGTCTTAAACGGCGATGTCCGAGCCTCCTCTGCATCTTGGCTTTCAGGAAGATGCGGCCGTCTTTACGAGTCGGTCGCAAAACGCGCGGGTTTGGACTGAGCAATGGGTGGACGCTCACCTCTTCTGCCCCAATTGCGGCGCGCCGAAGCTAACCAAATACGCGAACAACAAACCCGTTGCGGACTTCGCCTGCGGCCGTTGTCGCGAGGACTATGAGCTCAAGAGTCAAAAGATGCGCTTTGGGTCGAAGGTTATGGATGGAGCGTTCGGCACGATGTGCGCGCGCCTAGCCGCAGACGACAACCCCAACCTCATTTTGATGAGCTATGACAACACGCGTCTGTCGGTCAGCGATCTGTTCTTCGTTCCGAAGCACTTCTTCACACGATCGATCATACAAGAACGCAAACCCTTGGCGCCGACCGCGCGTAGGGCCGGTTGGGTCGGGTGCAACATTCTGATCGGAGAGGTTCCTGACGCCGGCAAAATCTATCTGGTTCGCGATCGCGAACAGACGCCAAAGGCGATGGTCCTGGAACAGTGGCAGGCGACGCTTTTTCTGAGAGACCAGGCGAGTGCGGCGCGGGGATGGCTGATCGAAGTGATGAAATGCGTCGACGCCATCGGGCGGGATCGATTCACCCTTGAAGACATCTACGATCAGGAGGATCGACTGAAGCTGCTGTATCCTGGGAACAACAACGTCCGCCCCAAAATCCGTCAACAGCTCCAGGTGCTTCGTGATCGGGGCTATCTCGAATTTGTAGGACGCGGACATTATCGGCTTCGGCATCAGACCTAATCCCACGCGTCGGCTCCGACTTTCTTGCCAACCTACGCAGGAGCCCAGTCCGGAACACCACCATAGACACCCTCACCCAAGCCGACCTCGTCGCCTACATGCGCGGCCACCCCCTCGCGGTCGTGGCGACGATCGCCGCGGACGGCGGCCCGCAAGCGGCGCTGGTCGGGGTCGGCGTGACCGACGATCTGGAGGTGATCTTCGATACGGTTTCGACCAGTCGCAAGCACGCCAACCTGCTCGCCGACCCACGCGCGGCCGTGACCTTCAGCGATCCGGGGGAACAGACCCTGCAGTTCGAAGGCGCGGCCGCGCCCGTCTCCACGACCGATCCGTCCGGCGCCGCCTGGCCCGAGGCCTACTATCGCGCCTGGCCGGATGGTCCGGCCCGCCTCGCCTGGCCGGGCCTGGTCTATTGGCGCATCATGCCTCGCTGGCTACGCTACAGCGACTACGACCGGGGTCCGCTGATCTTCGAGCGGCGGTTCGACGGGAGCTGGGCATGACCGCGCGCGCCATCGCTCTTCCCGTCATCGTCCCGGCGCCTGCGTCAACCGCGCCCGCATTGTGCGGGGCCGCCAAGATGCTAGGCTGACGGCATATCGAGGCGGGCGACAGCGCCCGGAGGAGAGACGCCGCCATGGCCACGCTCAATCGCGACGGCGTCAGCCTCTACTATGAGGTGCACGGCAAGGGTCCCGCGCTGCTGCTCACCCACGGCTATTCGGCGACGTCGCGGATGTGGGACGGGCAGATCGACGCCTTTTCCAAGCACTATCGATTGATCCTGTGGGACATGCGCGGCCACGGCGCCTCGGACTATCCGGCCGATCCCGCCGCCTACAGCGAGGCGGCGACGGTGGCGGGCATGGCCGCCTTGCTGGACGCGGTCGGGGCGGAGAAGGCGATTGTCGGCGGCCTGTCGCTCGGCGGCTATATGAGTTTGGCGTTTCATCTGACCCACCCCGAACGGGTGCGCGCCCTGCTGATCATCGACACCGGCCCGGGCTATCGCAACGACGAGGCGCGCGAGGGCTGGAACCGCAATGCGCTGAAGACGGCGGAGCGCTATGAGACCGAGGGTCTCGGGCGTCTGGCGGCGGGCAGCGTGGAGATGCGCACCAGCACCCATCGCTCCGCCGAGGGTCTGGCGCTCGCGGCGCGGGGCATGCTGACGCAGAAGGACGCGCGGGTGATCTCCAGCCTGCCGACCGTCGCGGTTCCGTCGCTGGTCGTGGTCGGCGCCGACGACACGCCGTTTCTCGCCGCCAGCGACTACATGGCCGCGAAGATTCCCGGCGCGCGCAAGGTCGTGATCGCGGCCGCCGGCCACGCCGCCAATATCGACCAGCCCGAGGCGTTCAACATCGCCGTGCTGGACTTTCTCAAGACTGAAGGACTGCAAACATGAGCGCCCTGACCCGTCGTTCGGCCCTGGGGCTCGGGGGCGCCGTCGCCCTGGTTCCGGTGATCGGCCGGGCGCAGGCGCCGGGCCTGCTGATCGCCGGCGGGCCGATCTACACCGGCCAGAAAGACCATATGTCCGTCGGCGCCGGGCGGGTCGAGGCGGTTGCGACGCGGGGCGGCCGGATCATGTTCGCCGGCTCGCTCGCGGGGGCCCGGCGGGCGGCGCCGGGCGCACGCCAGATCGAT
>JANXUA010000008.1 GCA_025352085.1 Caulobacteraceae bacterium
CACTTCTGTCTCCCCCCGACGGATTCAAACTGCCCGCCTATATCGCCAGACCGGCCGCCAAGGGTCGGTTCCCCGCGGTGATCGTGGCGTCCGAAATCTTCGGCATCCACGACTATATCAAGGACACCTGTCGGCGACTGGCGAAGCTTGGATATGTTACGATCGCGCCGGCCTATTTCGTCCGCGCCGGCGATCCCGCGCCGCTGGCCGACATGGGCGCGGTGATGAAGATTGTCGCCCAGGCGTCCGACCCGCAGGTCATGGGCGACATCGGCGCGACCTTGGCCTTTCTCAAGGCGCAGCCCTATGTCGACGCGCGGCGGTTGGCCATCACCGGCTTTTGTTATGGCGGCGGGGTGACCTGGCTGGCGTGCGAGACGTTTGCGACCCTGAAATGCGGCGTCGCCTGGTATGGCCGGATGGCGCCGCCGCCGGGAACGCCGGAGGATCCCAAACGATATTGGCCGATCAAACGTGTCGCGCAATTGCAGGCGCCGGTGCTGGGGCTTTACGGCGCCAAGGATCAGTTGGCCGACAGCGCTCCGGCCATGCGCACGGCGCTGGCGGCGGCGCACAAGACCGGCAGCGAGATCATCGTCTATCCCGACGCCGGACATGGATTCCACGCCGACTATCGGGCGAGCTACAACGCCGCCGACGCCAAGGACGGCTGGGCGCGCATGCTGGCCTTCCTGCGCAAGAACGGCGTGGCCCCGGGACCTCGCCGGGCTTAGAGCCTGATGCGTTTACAGGGAACAGATGTAAACGCTGAATCAGGCTCTAAACTTTTGAATCCAGAGCAGGATTCAGATTTTGAACGGTTCCGTTTAAAATAACCCTGCTCTAGGGCGCGTCAGCCGCGAAGTCTGCGGGTCAAAACGTCCAGGTCGCGCGCCAGTTGCGGATCGGCGGCCCGCAGTTCGTCGATCCTTCTCACCGCGTGGATCACCGTCGTGTGGTCGCGCCCCCCAAACCGTCGACCGATGTCGGGGAGGGACCGCGTGGTGAGCTGCTTGGCCAGCCACATGGCCGCCTGGCGGGGGCGGGCAACCGCGCGGGTGCGGCGTTCAGAAATCAGGTCCGCCTGTTTCATGCCGTAGTGGTCGGCCGCCGCCTTCTGGATTTCGTCGACGGTGATGCGACGCTCCGCGCCGCGCAGATGAGGTCGCAACAGGCATTGAACCTCGTCAAGCGACAGGCTGCCGACGCGCGCTCCCGCGCGGGCGATCAGAGTGTTGAGCGCCCCCTCCAACTCGCGCACGCTGTCGACGAAGCGATCGGCCAGGAAGGCCGCCACGTCCGGCCGCAGAGCCCCAGCAAATCCGTGCTGGCGGCACAGGGTGATGGTCTTGCGCTCCAGAATGCCCAGCCGCAGGGCTCGGTCGGCCGGTTCAATGCCGCAGACCAGGCCCGCCGATAGATGCGAGCGCAGACGCGCGTCGATTTCGGTCAAGGCCGAGGGTGGACGATCGGCGGAGAACACCACGCGGCGACCGTCTTCGACCAGAGCGGCGAGGGTGTGAAACAGCTCTTCCTGCGTGGATTGCTTGCCGCCGATGAAATGCACATCGTCGATCAGTAGCAGATCGGCCGAGCGCAACTCGTCCTTGAACGCCGCGGTCTGGCGATCCATCACCGCCCGCACGAAGGTCGACAGGAACCGCTCCGCGGTCAGATAAACGACCTTACGATGGGGCGCGGTGGTCATGGCCTCCCACGCCATGGCGTTGAGCAAATGGGTCTTGCCAAAACCGTAGGGCCCATGGAGCACGACGGGATTGAAGTGGCCGTCGGTCCACGACGCGACCCGCCGCGCCACGGCGTGGGCGAATTCGTTGGCCGGACCGGCGACAAAAGTCTCGAAGGTGTGCCGATCCTGCAGCGTGCTGGTCTTGGCGCCTTTTCCGCCCGGCGCGGGTCCGGCCGGCGGTGCTACGGCCGGGGCGTCGACCACGACCGCGGCGCGATCGTTGGCGCACTGGCCGCCTGAGATTTCGAACTCGTTGCGCGATTTGAGGTTGAGGGTTCGGCCGTCGGGATCGTAGGCCGCCCAAAGCTCGCCTATCCGACGCCAGGCGTGACGACGGATCCAGTCGCGCGCTAGGCCCGTTTGAGTCACCAGGCACAACGACCCATCCGCGTCGGATGTGAGGGTCGCCGGCGCGAGCCATGATCCGAAGGCGGCGTCGCCGATCTCGCCTCGCAGCGCGTTACTGGCTTTGCGCCACACCCCGCTGGCCGAATGACCCGCGTCCAATGTCGGTTCAATTGTGTTCGCCCCGAGCGCCATCTTCGATCCCCATCTCCCAAACGGCTGCTGTCGGCGGCAAAGGATGCCCCGAACCCCAAAATATACGACAGACACACGCCCCTGTTCGGCGGAAATGAACTTTCCGCCGCCGCTTTTTCATCCGTACAAGATCGAAAGCGTCGAGGACTTCAACCTAGCCGCGCGGCGTGCGGCGTCAACGCCGAAATTCGTTAAAAATGGATGAAAATTGGGTTGACAAACGGAAGGGGCTGACAGGCTTGGATATTCTTCCGATCACTTTTTTTTCGACCTTTGCGTGTGTCGTTTTGACGCTGATTCAAACGAAAACAGGCGGCCGAACGGGGCCGCCTGTCTAAAGATTTAACTATAAATTACAGTCAATTGCGCCGTATCAGCGGCCATTTAGGCGATCACCAATTTCTTCAGTTGACGGTGCAGGCGCGAAACCTTTCGCGAGCCAGTGTTGCGGTGCACGACGCCCTTGCCCACTGCGCGCATCAGTTCCGATTGGGCGACGGTGAAGGCGGCTTTTGCTGCACCTGCGTCGCCGGCCTCTACGGCCTCTTCAAACTTGCGCAGGAAAGTGCGAACGCGCGAACGCCGGGACTTGTTGACTTCCGTCCGGCGCTCGATCTTGCGGATGGCTTTCTTGGCGCCAGGATTGTTGGCCATGGAGGTTCGAACCTTAAACGTCGTCGACCAGGACTTCCTGGGCGATCGAAAAAACGGGAGGCGCGGATATAGGCGATGGTGTGACCGCGGTCAATCTGACCAACGGGCAGACGTCAAGGGCGGATCGCGGGTCGGCCAAATGCCGCGGCCTGTAAGCGATCATGGGCCATCCACGGCGACACCCTGCGCTCGCAATGCGGCGGGGACGCCGTCCGGCCCGATCAAATGGCCCAGGCCGACTACCACCACCACCGTCCCGCCCTGTTTCAGGCGCTCCTTGAGCGTGGCCACCCAGCGGTGATTGCGGTCGCTGATCAGGCGGGCATAGAGGTCCGGCGTCCTGGTTCGTAGGGGATCGAGCACCTCGTGCTGCAGTCCGGCCACGTCGCCCGACATCCAGGCTTTCAGGAGCCGATCGTAGATGTTGTCCTTGTCCTCGATATCGTCGAGGGTCGAGTCGAGATTGGCCGTCTGATCGGTCATCGAGGCGCCGGCCAGGATGTCGATCTGCTCTTCGGCGGTTTCGAACGCCCGCCGCCGCGCGGTCCGGGGCGTCAGGGCCTGAACGCGCGCCTCGACGCCATAGGCGCCGCTGGCTCCGGACTTGCCGTCCAAGGCGAGGGACAGCACCACGTCCGCCAGCCAGGGACTTAAGGGTTCGAGCGACCTGGGGGCGACGCCGACGATCGCGGCATCCTTGTCCAATCGATCGATCTCAACCGGTTTCAGATGGGCCGACAAACGATCGCCCGGTTTGAGCATGCCGCGCGCGCGCGCCAGTTCGCCCACGCGCGCCTCGGTCGCGGCGTCCATCGGCAACTCGAACCAGACCTCGTCGGATCTGGCCAGACCGTCGGCCAGGGTCTTGGGAACCCAATCGAGGTGCGGCGGCAGAACGTGCAACGATCCGAACAGGAACATCGTTGTCTCTCCGCTTTTGACCACCCATAACGGCGGCTGCGCGCGCGCGCCGCCGCCGATCAGCGACAGGAAAAACGCGGTCGCGGCCAGCGCGCCGTGCAAGCCGCGCTTCACCGCTGACACCTTGGACAGGAAAACGTGGATCGCCCCGCCTGAACGGCGCGTTCGACCACGCCGCCGCATTTCGGCGTCCGGCAGGCCTCGCCGGCGCGGCCATAAACCTGAAAGGCGTGCTGGAAATAGCCCATGGCGCCTTCGGCGTTCGCATAGTCGCGCAAGGTCGAGCCTCCGGCCTCGATGGCCTCTTCCAAAACCGACCGAACGGTCATCACCAACCCCGCGCGCTGCTTGTTGGTCAAGGCGCCTGCCGCCGTGAGCGGAGAAATACGGGCCCGGTAGAGGGCTTCATTCACATAGATATTGCCCAATCCCGCGACCACATGCTGGTCCAGCAAAACCGCCTTGACGGCTTGACGCCGCCCGGCGAAGGCCGCCGCCAGATAGTCGGCGTCGAACGCCGCCCCGAGGGGTTCTGGACCCATGCCGGCGAACCGAGGGTGAGCGTCGATCGATCCGTCGGCGGTCAGGTCCATGAAGCCAAAGCGCCTGGCGTCGAAATAGGTGACGACGGCGCCGGCCTCGGTCTCGAACACCACGTGAGCGTGCTTGGGATCGGCCGGCGCGGCCAGGGCGAAATCGCCGGCCGGGCGGCGGGCGCGGGGATCATCGATCACAAAGCGGCCGGTCATGCCCAGGTGGATGATCAGGGTCTCGCCCCGGTCCAGCGGCGCGAGAATGTATTTGCCGCGCCGACGCAGAGCCTCGATGCGGGCGCCGGTCAGACGCTGACCAAACCCGTCCGGGAAGGGGAAGCGCAGATCCGGGCGCCGGGCGGTGACGCGGGCCAGTCGAGCCCCGGCCAGGACCGGCTCCAGGCCGCGTCGGACCGTCTCGACCTCGGGCAACTCGGGCATGCCGTCTGCTTAACCCGCATCGGTGTTCAGCGCCAAGCGCGCTAGAGCAGGATGATTTTAGACGGAACCGTCCAAAATCTTAAATCCTGCTCTAGCAGCAAAAGTGTAGAGCGTGATTCAGCGTCCGCATCTGTTCCGTGCAAACGCATCAGGCTCTACGGCCTTTCAGCGGCGGCGCTTCCCCTTTAAGAGGCGAGCCATGCAAGAGACCCCCGCCAGTTTTGGTTATCGCGACGTCAATCCGGCCGAGAAGCCGGCTCTCGTGCGGGGCGTGTTCGAGCGCGTCGCTCGCCGCTATGATCTGATGAACGATCTGATGAGCGGCGGTTTGCACCGCCTGTGGAAGGACGCCGCCGCCGCGCGGCTGAACGCCCAACCGGGCGAGGTGATCGTCGATTGCGCCGGCGGCACCGGCGACATGGCGCGGCGCTTCGCCGCCATGGCCCGCGCGGCCCAGACCCGCCGGGGCGGCGCGGCGGCGCGCATTGTTCTGGTCGACTACAATGCGCAAATGGTCGCCGCCGGGCGCGCGCGCGACCAGGACCGGAATTCGGCGATGATCGCGTGGGCGGTGGGCGACGCGCAGGCCCTGCCGCTTCCAGACGCGAGCGCGGACGCCTATTGCATCGCCTTTGGCCTGCGCAATGTCACCCAGATCGACCGGGCCCTGCGTGAGGCCCGCCGCGTGCTTAAGCCGGGCGGCCGTTATCTGTGCCTGGAATTCTCCAAGCCGATCAATGCCATGGTCGGCCGCGCCTATGACGCCTATTCGTTCCGGGCCATTCCGGCGATCGGCTCGGTGGTCGCCCGCGATCGCGAGGCATATCAGTATCTGGTCGAGAGCATCCGTCGCTTTCCCGACCAGGCGCGATTGGCCCAGATGATGGTCGAAGCGGGCTTTTCGCGGGTGTCGGTCGCCAATTTCAGCGGCGGCGTTTGCGCCCTGCATCAGGGTTGGGCGGTCTGACGCCCATGACCACGCCCGCCTTCGTCCGCGTTGGCGCGCTCGCCTGGGCGCTCGTGCGCGTCGACGCCCTTTTACCGCGCGAGATTGATCAACATCTCGCGCCCGGCGTGCGATGGGCGGCGCGGCTACTGCGGCTATTCTCCGGGCGCGTGGCGCGGTCGGGGCGTCCCGGCGAACGCCTCGCCCTGGTTCTGGAACGACAGGGCCCGGTCGCCATAAAGCTCGGCCAATTTCTGGCGACGCGCGGGGATGTGCTCGGCGTCGCCTTCGCCGCCGACGTGGCGCGTTTGCAGGATCGCTTGGCGGCCTTCGCGACGACGGACGCGCGTGAGGCGGTGGAGGACGCCCTGGGCGCTCCGGTCGAGAGCCTGTTTGCCCGCTTCGATGACGCCGTCGCGGCCGCGTCCCTGGCGCAGGTGCACCGCGCGGCCCTGCACGACGGGCGCGAGGTCGCCGTCAAGGTGCTGCGCCCGAACATCGAAGCGCGCGTGGCCACCGATGCGCGGGTGCTGACCTGGCTGGGCGACATGGCCCACGCCCTTGTTCCCGCCGCGCGTCGGCTGGAGCCGCGCGCCTTCGTCGCCACGGTGCGCCGGGCTCTGGAGCTCGAACTCGACCTTCGCTTTGAAGCGGCCGGCGCCGACGAATTGCGCGAGGCCATGGCCGACGACGGCTATATGTTATCGCCCAGGGTAGTGTGGGACGGCGTCGCGCGGCGGGTGCTCACTCTGGAATGGGCGAACGGCGCGGCGCTTTCGGATGCGGCGACGCTCGACCGGCCGGGTCTCGACCGCCGCGGTCTGGCGACCAATCTGATTCGCGCCTTCCTGGCCCAGGCCCTCGATCACGGCGTGTTTCATGCCGATCTGCATGAAGGCAATCTGTTCGTCGATGAGGCCGGTCGGCTGATCGCCGTCGATTTCGGCATCATCGGACGCCTGGGTCACGCCGAGCGGCGGTTCCTGGCCGAAATCCTATGGGGTTTCATTCGACGTGACTACGCGCGCCTGGCGGCCGTGCATTTCGACGCCGGCTATGTGCCGCCCGATCAGGACCGCGCCGCGTTTGCCCAGGCCCTGCGGGCGGTGGGCGAGCCGGTCGTCGGCCGCGCGGCGGCGGACGTCTCCATGAGCCGGCTTTTGACCCAGCTTTTCGAGATCACCGCCTTGTTCAACATGCGTCTGCGCCCCGAACTGGTGCTGTTGCAAAAGACCATGGTCACCGTGGAAGGCGTCGCCCGCCGCATCGATCCGCACTGCGATATCTGGGCTTCCGCCGAACCGGTGGTGCGCCGGTGGATCACGCGGGAGCTTTCGCCGGTCGCGCGCCTGGGCACGTTCGTCGATGAGGTCCGCGCCATTTCCGCCAACCTCGCGCGGTTGACCGCCGCGGCGCCGGTCGCCGCCCAGCCGACGCCGAACAAGCCGTCCTCGACGTTGTGGGCGTTCGCCCTCGGCGCCCTTGTGTCAGCCCTGGCCTTCGCCCTGGCGACGATATTGCGCTAGGCCGTGAAGCGCCGGTGGGACGCCGGCGTTTCAGCGAAGGACGCCTAACTCTGATCCGAGCCGCCGGACGACTTTGATTTTTGCGCCTCGCGGTCTTTCTGCTGCGCCCAATAGCTGGCGCCGGCGCGCGGCTTGAACATGGTGCGCGGCGCGCCGGTCTTGGAGACGACGGCGAAGACATTGCCTTGCGGGTCATAGATCAGCTTGTCGCCGTTGGGCCGATCGATCGTCTGCGCGCCGGACGGCGGGTTCTCCACGAAGGCGTGGACCTTGGTCACATAGTCGCCCTCGTCCTTGGCGCCGAAGTCGCCGCCGTTCTTGGTGAACTGGTATTGGGCGTTGTCCTCGGCGGTATGCTTGCGGTTGGCCGCCCACATCGGCTTGCCGTTGATCTGCGGCACCGGCGCGTCGCGGGGATCGGCGGAGGCCGACCCGCCCGCCGCGGTCGCGTTCGAACTCGACCCGGCGGATGACCCGCTCCACGGTGATTGATCGCGGGACGCCACCGCCGAGGACTTGCCGTCGCACCCGGCCAGCCCGACCGCAAGCGCGGCGACGGTTCCCAACAAAAACACAACTCTCATACCGGTCTCCCTCGTGTCGTGGTTGAAACTGGAACAAACAAAGAACAATTTTTCGGCTTTGTCCAGAGGGATGTTCGGTTTAAGCCCGCCAGGCTTCTTCACGGAGATCGGCCTTGAGCGACGCGCGGGTATTGTTGATCGTCGGGGGCGGGATCGCCGCCTACAAGGCGCTGGAGTTGACCCGGCTGCTGCGCGCCGCGGACGTGGCGGTCCGCCCGATCCTGACCGCCGCGGGCGCGAAATTCGTGACGCCGCTCTCCCTGGCCGCTCTGGCCGAGGACGAAGTGCGCGGCGACCTCTTCGCCCTGGACGAGACCAAGATGGGACATATCGAGCTCTCGCGGTCGGCCGATCTGGTGGTGGTCGCGCCCGCCACGGCGGACCTGATGGCCAAGGCCGCGACCGGCCTCGCCGACGATCTGGCCTCGACCACGCTTCTGGCCACCGACAAGCCGGTGCTGATGGCGCCGGCGATGAACGTGCGCATGTGGCAACACGCGGCGACGCGGCGTAACCTCGCCACGCTGATCGCCGACGGCGTTACCATGATCGGTCCCGACGACGGGGTCATGGCCTGCGGTGAGTTCGGACCCGGACGGATGGCCTCGCCCGAGGCGATCCGCGACGCGATCCTAAGCGCCCTGGCCCCGCCGACGACGCTCGCGGGCCGGCATATCCTGATCACCGCTGGCCCCACCGCCGAGCCGATCGATCCGGTGCGGGTGCTCACCAACCGCTCCAGCGGCAAGCAGGGCTTCGCCATCGCCGCCGCCCTGGCCCGATTAGGCGCGCGGGTGACCCTGGTCTCCGGCCCCGTGGTCCTGCCGACGCCGCGCGGAGTCCATCGCGTCGACGTGGAGACCGCCCTCGAGATGCAGGCGGCGTGCGAGGCGGCCCTGCCGGCCGAAGCGGCGATCTGCGTGGCGGCGGTGTCCGACTGGCGGCCTGACGCGGCGTTCAAGGTCAAGCTGAAGAAGGGCCGCGATGGGCCGCCCGCCGTCACCCTGGTGGAAAATCCCGACATTCTCGCCGGCCTCGCCGCCGCCGGCCCCCGGCGGCCCAGGTTGGTGGTGGGCTTCGCCGCCGAGACCAACGATCTGGAAGCTCACGCCCGCGCCAAGCTCGCCCGCAAGGGCTGCGACTGGATCATCGCCAATGACGTCGCCGGCGGCGCGGTGATGGGCGAGGACGACAATGAAGTGTTGATGATTACGCCCGGCGCGACCGATCGCTGGCCCAAGAGCACCAAGGCCGAGGTCGCCCGGCGCATTGCCCATAAAGTTGTCGAGGCCCTCGCCTGATGGTCCCTATCCGGATCGTCCGTCTGCCCCACGCCGAGGGGCTGCCTCTGCCCGCTTACGAAACCGCCGCGGCCGCCGGCATGGACCTGCGCGCCGCGGTCCCGGCCGAGACGCCCTTTGTCCTGGCGCCCGGTGATCGCGCCGCCATTCCCACCGGTCTCGCCATCGCCCTGCCGGACGGTCTTGAAGCCCAGATCCGCCCCCGCTCGGGCCTGGCGCTCAAGAACGGGATCGCCCCGCTCAATTCGCCTGGCACGATCGACGCCGATTATCGCGGCGAGATCAAGGTGATCCTGATGAACCACGGCCGCGAGCCTTTCACCATTGAGCGCGGCGACCGCATCGCCCAGATGGTGATCGCGCCGGTGATTCAGGCGACATTGGCGGAGGTCGAAACCCTCGACGAAACCGCGCGCGGGGCGGGGGGCTTTGGCTCGACCGGGGCGGGGTAGGGGGCAGCATGACCACCCGGCGACTGCTCGACACCAATGTCCTGCTCTATTCGATCCGCCAGCGGGCTGATGAAACGGTCAAGCGCAGCCCCTACGAAAAGGGACCCGGTTGATGCCTTGGTGGGCTTGGTTGGGCGGCGCGGCTTTTTTCAATTTGGTCGGCTTTCCAGCTGTGGCGTGCCGGGGCGCTCGGCAGGATCAATGGCGGCGTAGTCGACTATGACCGCGCAAAGTATCCGATCATGTTCTGGGGCCAGGTCGGATTGGCCGTGCTCATAATCTTTGTGTTCGGCTTCGTATCGGTCGCAGCGGCGGTTGGGGCGATCGACGTGATTTCAAACTGAGACCACCGCACAGGCCCTGGGCTTCCGATAACGGTTGTCGAAGCGCATGAACCACGGTCAGTGGATCGACGGCTTGACCATTATCGACCAGTTTCGCTGGTGACGGGCGCGCCTCGGAGCGGGGCGGTCGTTCAGCCCCTAAACCCCAGCACGTCCATCATATCGTAAAGCCCCGGCGGCTTGCCGGGCAACCACAGGGCCGCCGCCAGCGCTCCGCGCGCGAACAGCCCCCGGTCCCGCGCCGAGTGCGAGAGGGTGAGGATTTCGTCCTCGGCGGCGAAAATAACACTGTGCTCGCCGACAATGCCGCCGCCGCGCAGGACCGAAAAGCCGATGGCCCCATCCGGGCGCGAGCCGGTCAGGCCGTGACGGGCGTGGACGGCGACGTCGGCCAGGGCAACGCCGCGCCCGCCTGCGGCCATCTCGCCCAACATCAAGGCGGTGCCGGAGGGGGCGTCGACCTTGCGGCGGTGATGCGCCTCGGTGATCTCGATGTCCCAATCAAGGGCGCTCAGGCGTTGGGCGGTCTCTTTGACGACCCCGGCAAGCACGTTGACGCCCAGCGAAAAATTGCCTGAACGCACAATGGCGATGGACCGGGCCGCCACGACAATCGCCGCATCCTCTTCGACGGAAAGGCCGGTCGAGCCGATGACCAGAGCCGGACCGCCGCGCGCGGCCGCTTGCGTCGCCAAGGCGGCGGAGGCGGCGGGGCTGGAAAAGTCGATGACTACGGCGCACGCGGCCAAATCATCGGGCGTCGGTCCCGGCCGGTCAAACTGGGCCGCGAGGGTAAGACCGGGCCGCGCGCTTACCGCCGCGATGATCGCGTGACCCATCCGTCCCAACGCGCCGGAAACGCCGATGTTTAGGGGAGTGGGCATGCGGCGGATCCTCAAGCTTTCTCCCTCCCCTTTATGGGGAGGGCGAGTCGCGGAGCGACCGGGGTGGGGAAGCGCCGACCATCAAGAGTATGCCGGATAGTGGAAGGCCGCACCCCACCCGGACTGCACTTCGCTTCGCCTCGACCCTCCCCATAAAGGGGAGGGAAGGGCAAGTCATCCGGTTGTGACGACCGGCGGCTGTCGTTACGGTGCGCGCCCACGCCGCCTCTCAAGATACAAAGTCGAGACAATGAACGAATCCGAAAAACCAACCTTTACCGACGAAGAGGCGCTGGCGTTCCACAAATATCCGCGGCCCGGCAAGATCGCCATCGCCGCGACCAAGCCCATGGCGACGCAGCGGGACCTTTCGCTCGCCTATTCGCCGGGCGTCGCCGTGCCGGTGCTGGCGATCGCCGGCGACCCGGATCTCGCCTACGACTACACCTCCAAGGGCAATCTCGTCGCGGTGATCACCAACGGCACGGCCATCCTGGGTCTGGGCGATCTGGGCGCCCTGGCCGCCAAGCCGGTGATGGAGGGCAAGGCGGTGCTGTTCAAGCGCTTCGCCGACGTCGACTCGGTGGATATCGAAATCACCTCCAAGGAACCCGACGAGATCATCACCGTGGTCAAGAACATCGGCGTCACTTTCGGCGGCATCAATCTTGAGGACATCAAGAGCCCCGAATGCTTCCGCATCGAGACCGAGCTCCAGGAGTTGCTCGATATTCCGGTGTTCCACGACGACCAGCACGGCACGGCGATCATTTCGACGGCGGGCCTGATCAACGCCTGCGCCATCACCGGGCGCGACCTGGCCGACGTGAAAGTCGTGCTGTGCGGCGCCGGGGCGGCGGGGATCGCATCGCTCGAGCTGGTCAAGGCCATGGGCGTGCGGCACGAAAACTGCATCGCCGTCGACAACACCGGGGTGATCTATCGCGGCCGCGAAAAGGGCATGAACCAGTGGAAGTCCGCCCACGCGGTGGATACCGACGCGCGCACCCTGGCCGACGCGCTCAAGGGCGCCGACATCTTTCTTGGCCTGTCGGCCAAGGGCGCCCTGACCCAGGACATGGTGAAGACCATGGCCGATCAGCCGATCATCTTCGCCATGGCCAATCCCGATCCGGAGATCACCCCCGAGGAGGTCCACGCCGTGCGTCCCGACGCCATCGTCGCCACCGGACGGTCGGATTATCCCAATCAGGTCAATAATGTGCTTGGCTTTCCTTATATCTTTCGCGGCGCCCTGGATGTGCGGGCCCGAAGGGTCAATCTGGAGATGAAGATCGCCTGCGCCAACGCTCTGGCGGCCCTGGCGCGGGAAGACGTGCCCGACGAGGTCGCCGCCGCCTATCGCGGACAGCACCTGAAGTTCGGGCCGCAATACATCATCCCGACGCCGTTCGATCCCAGGCTGATCCACTACATCCCGCCGTTCGTCGCCCAGGCGGCCATGGATAGCGGCGTGGCCCGTTTGCCGATCGCCGACATGGACGCCTATCGCGGCAGCCTGGCGCGCCGGCTCGATCCAACCGCCGGCTTCCTGCAGAAGATCAGCGACGCGGTGCAGGCGGCCCCCATGAAGCGGATCGTGTTCGCCGAGGGCGAGGAGCCGTCGGTGATCCGCGCCGCCTTCGCCTTCCAGACCCAGGGACTTGGGCACGCCGTGCTGGTCGGTCGCGAGGAGCTGGTGCGCGACAACATGATCCGCATCGGCCTCGATCCGGCCGAAGCCAAGCTGGAGGTGATCAACGCGCGGGTCTCCAAGCACAATGAGGAATTCACGAACTTCCTCTATGGCCGCCTGCAACGCCAGGGTTATCTCAAGCGCGACGTCCTTCGCCTGATCAACCAGGACCGCAATGCCTTCGCCGCCTGCATGGTGGCGCTCGGCTATGCGGATGGCATGGTGACGGGGGTCACCCGTACGTTCGATCAGGTGCTGGAAGAGGTGCTGCGCGCCATCGACCCGGTCCCCCGCGGCAAGGTCCTGGGCATGTCGATCGTGCTGGCCAAGGGCCAGACCCTGTTCATCGCCGACACCAATGTCACCGAAATGCCCGACGCTCAGGATCTCGTCGACATCGCTTGCGGGGCGGCCCGCACGGTGCGGCAATTGGGCTTCACGCCGCGGCTGGCGTTCATGTCGTATTCGGCGTTTGGCGAACCGATGGGCGAGCGCTCGACCAAGGTGCGCGAGGCGGTGGCCCTCCTGGACGCGCGCGGCGATGTCGGCTTCGAATACGAGGGCGAAATGCCGCCCGATCTGGCGCTGGATCCCGAAACGCGCGGCAATTATCCATTCATGCGTCTGACGCAATCGGCCAATGTGCTGATCATGCCGGCGATCCACTCGGCCTCGATCTCGACCAAGCTGCTGCAGACCCTGGGCGAGGCGACCGTGGTCGGGCCGATATTGGTCGGCCTCTCCAAACCGGTGCAGATCTGCCCGCTATCGGCGTCGGTGTCGAAAATCCTGATGATGGCCCAGATGGCCGCCTACGCCGGGCCGGGCGAAGGGTGACAGTATCTTCTCTTACCCCTCTGGGGGAAGTGCCGCCGAAGGCGGGGAAGGGGCCGGCTGCCTAACCGCAGGTCCCCGCCGGCGCCGTTGCCCCCTTCGTCTCGCGCAAGAGGGCGCGATCCACTTCCCCCACAGGGAAAGAGAAAGAATATTCGCCCTTTACCCCTCAAACCGGTACGCCGCGCCGTCCCGCTTCACATGCCCCGCAGTCGGGGTGGCGAAATGGGTGCCGATGACCAGGACCGGCTGGTCGGCGACCGATTGCAGCAGGCTCTTGCGGGTTGCTTCGGACTCCATCGGATCGGAGTCGAACCATGGCGACCAGTCGGGATGAGCGATCTGGCAGGGGTGGTGGATGGTGTCGCCGGTGATCAGCGCCCGCGCGCCTTGCGACTCGATCGCCACGCTGACGTGACCGGGCGTGTGGCCGGGCGTCGGGACCAGCCGGATTTCTGGCGAAAGGCGGTGGTCCATGGCCACCAGATCGACCAGGCCGGCGTCGAACACCGGCTGGATGGAGTCGCTTAAGATGGTCTGCTGTTCGGCGTCGCCCTCGGCCTTCCAGTGGGCGTATTCTCTCTCGCCGATCAGATAGCGAGCCTTGGGAAAGGTCGGAACCCAGCGGCCATTCTCCAGCATGGTGTTCCAGCCGACATGATCGACGTGCAGATGAGTGCAGACGACCACATCGACGCTGTCCCGCGTCCAGCCGGCCTCGGCCATCCGCGCCAGGAACGGGGTCGCCAGCGGCACGCCGCCGATGAATTTGCGCGGCCGGTCATTGCCGACGCAGGTGTCGACCACCAGACGCAGGCCCGGCGCCTCCACCAACAGGGCGTGGATCGACAGGCGAAGGCCGCCGGTGGGGGTCACATAGTGTGGGGAGAGCCAGGGCGTCTGCGCCAAGATTTCCGGCCGCGCCTGTTTCAGAAAGGGACGCCGCTCGTCGTATTCGATCGGCATTTCGGTTTCGACGACGCGGGTGATGGTCACCGCGCCCACCTTCCATGACAACATCGTCGACGCTCCTTAGAATTTCCGCCGCGCGCCTTGACGTCGGGTGACACTTTTGGTCGGCGGCGGTTAAGGCTACACGCTACCCCATACGCATTCGCAACATCTAAAGGGAAATTTCACGATGAAACTCGATTCCTCCGTCGCCGCCGTGGTCACCGGCGGCGCCTCGGGCCTCGGCGAAGCCACGGTGCGCGCCCTGGCCGCGCAGGGCGTCAAGGTCGCTATCTTCGACATGAACGATAACAAGGGCGAGGCGATCGCTAAGGAGGTCGGCGGCGTCTTCTGCCAGTGCAACGTTACCTCGGACGCCGAGGTCGACGCCGCCTTCGCCAAGGCCCGCGCCGCGCACGGCCAGGAACGGATTCTGGTCAATTGCGCCGGCACCGGCAACGCCGCCAAAACCGCCAGCCGCGATCGCACCACCGGCGAGATCAAGCATTTCTCGTTGGAGGCCTTCAACTGGCTGATCCAGATCAATCTGGTCGGCACCTTCCGCTGCATCGCCAAGAGCGCGGCGGGCATGCTGACGCTGGAGCCGGGCGAAGACGGCGAGCGCGGGGCCATCGTCAACACCGCTTCGGTGGCGGCGGAAGACGGGCAGATGGGCCAGGCGGCCTATTCGGCATCCAAGGGCGGCGTGGTCGGCATGACCCTGCCCATCGCCCGCGACCTGATGGGCGAAGGCATTCGGGTGAACACCATCCTGCCGGGCATTTTCGAGACCCCGTTGATGGCCGGCGCGCCGGTCAATGTCCGCGAAGCCCTGGCCGCCTCGGTGCCCTTCCCCAAACGCCTGGGCCAGCCGCAGGAATACGCCCAGCTCGCCCTGGCCATGATCACCAACGGCTATTTCAACGGCGAAGACGTCCGGCTGGATGGCGCGATCCGCATGGCCCCGCGGTAGGACTAGGCCTCGTTATCCCTCCCCTTCATGGGGAGGGAACGAGTCGCGAAGCGACCGGGGTGGGGAAGTCGCATTAAAACGCGTGAACGCTGGCGATGTCATATGTTTCCCCACCCCGGACTTCGCTTCGCTCCGTCTCGTCCCTCCCCATTGAGGGGAGGGAAGGGCAGTCCGCCGCTCAGCTCGTGCGCTGGATCTTCGGGCCGAGGTTGGTCATCACGCCGCGGGCGTCGAAGGCCTTGGGCGCGCCGTCCGGCTTGGGGCCATGATGCATGACGATCTCGGCGGTGGCCTGGAACTTCTCAACCGTCTGGATCTCGCCGGTGTCGCCCCAGAACGGACGGCCCCAATAGGGATCCCAGGACCGCCAGCCGAACCCGCCGCCGTAATAGCGCCATGACGGGCGCCAGAACCCGTAGCCGTAGCCGAACCCATATCCTGGATAGAAGGGGTCAGGCTCCAGATAGGTGCGCTTTTCCTGGTCGGTATGGCGGTCAACGATCTCGAACCAGTCGAAGCCCTGCGCGACGGTCAGTTCGGCGGCGCGGTACAACAGATAGCTTTCCACCGTGGCGCGCGAGGTCAGGGTGTTGCCCTGAAACGAAACGCGGACGTGATCGGCGTCCAGACGCTGGTCGGTGAAGCCTCCCGACACTTTCGTTCCGCGCTCAAGAGCCTGATAGGGGGTTGCGGTCTCGCAGGCGGTCAAGCCAAGCGCCAAGCCAAGCGCCACAACCACGGCGTAGGTTTTCATCGTCATCGGCGTACACATCCATGCGCCCATACCGGGCGAAATCCCTCGCGGTCGATTATCTCACGCGCCGCGAGGGACCGCAAAGCGAATTAAAAGCCGACCTGGATCAGGGTCCAGATGATCTTGCCCAGAGCGCCGAACAGCAAGACCCCGGTCGCCAGGGCCTGAATGCCAAATCCGGTGCTGCGGGCGCCGGCCGCGCGCGTATAGCCGGTCATGTAGAGGATGCGCCCGACGATCCACACCACGCCCACCGCCGCCGCGAACCGGTCGTTCCAGTACAGGGCGAACAGCCACATCGAGACCAGAAACAATGGCAACCATTCGAGGGTGTTGGCCTGAACGCGAAACACCCGCTCAAAGTCCTCATTGCCACTGATCGCCGGCGCCGGAACCCCATATTTCGAGCGGGCGCGACCGACCCGTAAGCCCATAAAGAAATACAGCAACAAGGCGCACAAGGTTACGATCGCGACAAGCATATGAGTCTGCATAGGATTTTTCTCCCCGGGGGTACCTGATGCGGGAAACTGACATGGTTCGCGGTGGTGGGGAAGGGGCGGTGCGGCGATAAGGTTTTTTGACCCTCGCGGGGCCAAAAAGACGATGCGCTGGGCGCGAAACGCCATATGAACTGGGTGTCCTGGTGCGGATTCTAGAGTTCCAGGACACCGATGGGGCCGCGATTTGGTTGCGCACGCACTTTGGTTGACACTGACGCAGGCCCTGGCCTGTCTCGGCCTGGGCGCCGCCGTGGCCTTTGGCGTCGCCGCGCGCCGCACGCGGGCGCGGACCCGCGCCGCGCGCGGACAAATCACCAGGATCGAACAGGGCGCGGCGCGGCTCGCCGCGTCCGCGGAGGTTTTTGAATCGGCCCTGATTCTGATCGAGGACGGTCGACCCTTCCTTGTCGCGGGCGAGGGCGCGTTTTCGGTTTGCGCCGGTATTCTTGGCGTCCCCGCCCATCCCGCGCGGGTGATCGACGCCATGGTCAAGGGCGATCCCGACCACGCCCGGCGACTGCAGGGCCTGATCCAGCGCGGTGAATCCTGCGATTTCGAGGTCGACGGGCCGCGGGGAGCGCTGGATGTGCAGGGCAGGGCCGCCGGCGCCCTGGCCTGGCTGCGCCTGTCGGTCAGCGCCGGCGCGCACGTCAAGGGCCCCCGGGAGGGACGGCTGGCGGCCTTTGTCGACACCTATGACCAGCCGGCCTGGATCGCGCGGGCCGATGGAACGGCAACCTGGGTCAACCGCGCCTGGCTGACGGCGCTGAAAGCCGTCGATCTGGCCGACGCCTCGGCGCGGGGATTGAGCTTCGACCGTGGGGCCGATGATCTCGTGCGCGGGGCCGCGGCCGCGCGCGGCGTGCGCGAGCGGGTGCGCTGGGTCAATGTCGGTGGCCGGCGTCGCGCGATACTGGTGCGCGCCGCGCCTCTGGACGGCGGTGGCGTGGGCGTGTGGACGCTCGACGTCACCCAGACCGAGGGCGCCGCCGACACCCTGCGCGGGCAGATCGCCGGCTATGATCTGGTGCTCGAGCAGATCGGCGACGCGGTGGCCGTGTTCGGGCGCGATCGACGCCTGGCGCAATACAATCGCGCCTTCGCCGCCTTGTGGGATCTTGATCCGGCGTGGTTGGCCGAAGGGCCGAGCCACGCCGAATGGCTCGATCGCCTGCGCGGTCGCCGCCGACTGCCCGAAATCGTCAACTACGCCCAGTTCAAGGCGACCGAGTTGGCGCGCTATGAACAAATGACACCGCTGAGCGAAAGCATCTGGCGCCTGCCCGGCGATCGGACCTTGCGGGTGATCGGCCAGCCGCATCCGCTCGGCGGGCTGATTCTGCTCTTCTCCGACATGACGCCGGAACTTCGCCTGAAAACCCAGTTCAATCATTTGATCCAGGTGCAGCGCGCCACTTTGGATAAATTGACCGACGCTGTGGCCGTGTTCGGCGCCGATGGGCGCCTGACCCTGCACAATCAGGCCTTCGCCGCCTTCTGGAATGTCTCGGCCGGCCAACTCACCGCCGGTCCGGGCGCGGAAGGGTCGAGTTTCGACGACATCGTCGAACTGTGCGTCCCGCGCGTGCATGACCTGCAGTTCTGGCGCGACCTGAAAGGGCGGATCAGCGATCCCGATCCACGCGCCCGGGCGCCGGCGACCGGCGAGGTGGCCACCAGCGACGGCCACACCGTCACCTGGCAATCAAGGCCCCTGCCGGACGGCGCCACCCTGGTCAGTTTTGCCGACGTCACCGACACCCGGCGACTGGAAAGCGCCGTGGCCGATCGGGAAGCGGCGTTGAGCGAGGCGGCGCGGTTGAAGCATGAGTTCGTAGGCAGCGTTTCGTACAAGCTGCGCGCACCGCTCACCACCATCATCGGCTATTCGGAACTCCTGGAGCGTGACGGCGAAGGCCTGACCGACAAGGATCGCGGTTATCTGGCGGCGGTGCGGTCGGCGGCGTCGGATCTCGCCGGTTCGATCAATACCGTGCTGACCGTCGCCGCCCTCGACGCGGGAGATCTGGCGCTGGAACGCTCAGCCGTGCCGGTCGCGCGCCTGTTGGACGAGGCCGTCGCGCGCTGGATCCCGGAGGCCAGCCAGGGTGAAGTACGCCTTGGCGTCGGCAAGGGCGATATGGGCGGCAGTCTCGACGGCGATTTCGCGCGCCTTTCGCAAGTGCTCGACAGCCTGATCGAAAACGCCCTGCGGCACACGCCGGCCGGTGGCGCGGTGACGCTCACGGCCACGCGCGGGCAGGGCGAAGTGCGCCTCGCCATCGCCGACACCGGCAAGGGCATACCGTACCACGTGCAGGCGCATATCTTCGATCGTTTCAGCGGCCACGACGCGGCCGCCGGCCTTGGCCTAGCGCTGGTCAAGGCGCTGATCGAACTGCACGGCGGCTGGGTGGCGCTGGAAAGCGAGCCGGGCGTCGGCTCGACCTTCACCTGTTATCTCCCGGAGGCGGCCGGATAAGGGGGCCCCCTCCCCACGATGGGGAGGGAGGGTCGTCCTTTAGGCGGCGGCCTTGTCGCCTTCGATAAGGCTGGTGTCCTTGGCCGCCGAAATCTCGATCTTGCGAGGTTTCAGAGCTTCGGGCAGTTCGCGCTTGAGTGAAATCGCCAGCAAGCCGTTTTCCAGATGGGCGTCGGCGACGATCACGTAGTCGGCGAGCTGGAACCGGCGCTCGAAATTACGCTCGGCCAGGCCGCGATGCAGATAGCGCTTGACCTCGTCGTTGGCGACATTGCGGCCCTGGACGGTGAGCAGGTTTTCCTTGACCTCGATGGTCAGGTCTTCCTGGCGAAAACCCGCCACCGCGATCTCGATGCGATAGGCGTTTTCCGCCGTGCGCTCGATATTGTAGGGCGGATAGCCGTTGGCGGTTTCGGCGCCGGCGGCGTCGAGCAGATCGGCGAGCCGGTCGAAGCCGACGACGGAGCGATAGAGGGGGGAAAGATCGATGGTTCGCATGGTGGAGTCATCCTTCTCAAAGTGAAGCAAGGTTGGAGCAGGCCGGCGCGAGCCGAAACGGCCTCGCTGTAGCCTGAAAAGCCCGGATATCCGGCGCCTTCGCAAAATCAGGTAGGAAGGCTCAATACGCGCTGCAAGGGTGACAACCCTTTCGATCGCGCGCGATCGAGGCGATCGATCGGATCCGCCGTTCTGGTTGGATCGCGGACGGCGTCGACGCGGATCGGGATGGCTTGGTGCGCAATGGGCGGCGGACCGCGCCGATCGCTGGGGCGCAATGAAAGCGTCCCCGAAGGATCACCCCCGCCGCGCTTCGTCGTAGGCGCTCTCTCTCGTGTATAATCTGTTTGCTAAAAAAATATGCCAAAATCATCGTCAATAATTTGCATCGTAGTGTCTTCTATTCAATATTTATATGACAATAAACGCGAAAACACACGTCAGTCGGTGAAAAAACGTGTCGGTGACATTGTAATTGTATCAGAATGTCAAATATTCCTCAAAATTGACATAAATTAACAGTCGCGGGTTTGACGAGTTCTGAAGAGTCCGTCACACCGGAAAAAAGGGCCGCGTCCGACAGGGAAAATGAAGGATGCGGCGATTTCCTTGGGCGGCCCGAGCGGATCGGGCGGTCGAGGATCAACAGTCCAACCGGTCTCCAGACGTGGGTTCGGCGATCGGCAAAGCTCAGGGGAAGATTCCATGACCGAACTCAACAAACACCTGTCGGGACATACGGATGCCTGCGCGAAGCCGCGCGGATTCACCTCTAATTGGCTGCGCGGCGAGGTCAGCCGCGCGGCGCGTCGGCGCCTGATGGCGGTGTTGCGCCGGGCGCACGCCGTTCTGGGTCTGGACCGCTCACGCCTGGCTCTCGGCGGACTGGGCGCGGGCCGGATCGCCGTGCTGCTGGCGGCGGCGGGCGTGGCCATGGCGCCCGCCGGCGGGGCTCTGGCGCAATATGTAGCCGGCAACGGCATCGCCACCGCCGCCGGTACGATCGCCATTTCCGGAACCAACGGCGCGTCGGCCCAGGCCCAGGCCAAGGATTCGATCGCCATCGGCGACGGCGCGAACACCAAGGAATTGCGCGCGATCACGATCGGCGCGAACGCGACCACGACCGGCGCCCACGACTCGGTGGCGATCGGCTCCGGCTCCATCGGCGGCCCGATCAATGTCGGCGCATACACCCTGTTTGGCGGTACGCCCGCGGGGACCGAATTCAGCTCATTCGGGGTCGGCTCGCCGGGGCAGGAACGTCAGATCCAGGGCGTCGCGCCCGGCGTATTGTCAGCGACCTCGACCGACGCGGTCAACGGCTCGCAGCTTTACCTGGCGGAAGTGGCGATCCAGGCCGGCGCGACGACCAAATACTTCCACGCCAATTCGACGGGCACGGATTCCAGCGCGGTCGGGACCGACGCCGTGGCCATCGGCGTCAGTTCGGTCGCCACCGGCGCCGGCTCGATCGCCGAGGGCGCGAGCGCGAAAGCCAACCAGGCCAGCGACGTTGCGATCGGCAATGGCGCGACGGCGACCGGCGTGGCCGGGGTCGGTTCGGCGGTTTCGATCGGCGCGGGCAATACCGCGATCGGCGCCGGCGCGGTCGCCATCGGCGATCCGTCGGTGGCCAACGGCAAGGGCGCCATCGCCGGAGGCTTCAACTCGATC
>JANXUA010000078.1 GCA_025352085.1 Caulobacteraceae bacterium
ACTACATCTTCTCCGGCCTGCAGACCGAGAACTGGGTCTTCGTCCTGTTCGGCTGCGGCGCCTCGGCGGGATTGGCTCTGGCGACCGACCAGCTTCTGGGCCTGATCGAGTCGGGCCTCGCGCGCCGGCGGTCCTGGCGGATCTGGGCCGGAGCGATCGGCTTGGTCCTCGGCGCCGGTCTGGCCCTGACGCCTGTGATCGCCGCGCCGAGCGAGGCCGGCTACAAGATCGGCGCCAAGAATTTCTCCGAACAATACATCCTCGCCGAGCTGATGGCCCAACGCCTGCGCGCGAATGGGGCGGCCGTCACGATCAAATCCGACCTCGGTTCGGCCACTGCCTATCGCGCCTTGGCGGCGGGCGAGATCGACGCCTATGTGGACTACTCTGGGACCCTGTGGACCAATGTGCTGCATCGAACGGACAATCCCGGACGCCAAAGGGTCCTTGCCGGACTGACCGTCGACCTGAAAAAAAACGACGGGGTCGCGGTTCTGGGAACCCTGGGGTTCGAAAACGCCTATGTCCTGGCCATGCGCGCCGATCGCGCCAAGGCGCTGGGGGTCGCCAGCATCGCCGACCTGGCCGGCCACGCGCCGGACCTGACCCTCGGCTCGGATCTCGAATTTCTGTCCCGTCCGGAGTGGAAAGCGATCAAGGCCGCCTATGGACTCGGCTTCAAAAGGCAGACCGCCTATCAGCCGACCTTCATGTATCGCGCCCTGGCCGACGGCGAAGCGGATGTCATTTCAGCCTTTTCCAGCGACGGGCGGATCGCGGCGGATCATCTGATCGTGTTGAGCGATCCCAAACAGGCCCTGCCGCCCTATGACGCCGTGGTCCTCATTTCACCCAACCGGGCCCACGACGCCCGCCTCATCGGCGCCCTTGCGCCCCTGGTCGGCGCGGTGCCGGTGGCCGCCATGCGCGCGGCCAACTACAGCGTCGATCGCGACGCGGACAAACTCAGCCCGGCGAAGGCCGCGCTCACCCTGGCGGGAGGCCCGCGATGAACGTTGCGCCGTTTTTCCGCCGCCGCGGGCGACCGACGACCGCCGACGCGGCGCTCGCCGATCTCATCGAGCGCTTCGAAGAGCCCACCGCCATTTGCGAATCCCATGGCGTCATCTGCCTCTCCAACGGCGCCTGGCGCGCCCTGTTCGGCGAGATGGCGGGGCCGCTGCGCAGCGGTCACGGCCTGTTCGTCACCTTTCTGCGCGCGCGGCGCGAAGGGCGCGCCTCGGGCGCCCTGACCATCGGCGTCGCCGACTATCCGGTCCGCGTCGCGACCCTGGGCGTCGATCGCTATGTTCTCCGCGTCCAGGCCACCGCCGGCCCGCCCTCGGCGGCGGCGCGGACCGGCGCCGTCGCCCCCTCCGATCTGGCCGGGTTCGTCCACCCCTCGCCCTTCGGGGCGGCGCTGATTGCGGGAACCGATCCCTTTGCCGGGCGAATTGTCGAGCTCAACGACGCGCTTTCGACTATCGGCATGCAGGCGATCAAGCCGGGCGACGCCCTGGGCGATCTCTTGACCGCCAGTTCGCGCGCCGAGGCCGCGGCGAACCACGCCGCCGGCAGACCCGGCCCGTTCGAGGTCACACTGGCCGCCGCGCCAGAGCGGACCGCGCACCTCTATCTCGTCCCGACGGTCGATCGCTGGGTGGCCTATCTGCTGGACGTCACCGATCAGAAGACCCTCCAACTGCAACTCGCCCAGCGTAACAAGATGGAGGCGATCGGCCAGCTGGCCGGCGGCGTCGCCCACGATTTCAACAATCTGCTCACCGCCATTCGCCTGCGCGTCGACGAGCTTCTGTTGCGCCATCCCCTGGGGGACCCGGCCTATGACAATCTGAGCGAAATCCGCGACACCGTGGTGCGCGCCGCCGACGTCGTGCGCCAATTGCTGACGTTCTCGCGCAAGGCGACGACCCAACGCGAGAGCCTGGACCTCAGCGAGAGCCTGCTTGACTTCGAATTGCTGCTGCAGCGCCTCCTGCGCGAGGATGTCACGCTGCATACCGACTATGGCCGCAACTTGCCGCTGGTGCGGGTGGACAGAGCGCAGCTCGAAAACGCGGTGATGAATCTTGTAGTCAACGCCCGCGACGCCGTGCGCGCCCACGGCGGCGGCAAGATTCGCCTCAAGGCGGCCAGGGTCGGCGAAAGCGCAGCGGCGAAGCTCGGCTACGCCGGGCCGCCCACCGGAGACATGGTGCTGATCGAGGTCTCCGACGACGGTCCGGGCATTCCGCCGGAGGTGATCGGCAATATCTTCGAGCCCTTTTTCACCACCAAGCCCCTGGGCGAAGGCACCGGACTTGGGCTGGCGACAGTTTACGGCATCGTCAAGCAATCGGACGGTTGGATTGTCGCCGAGTCTCCCCCCGGGCGGGGCGCGATCTTCCGGATCTTCCTGCCGGCGCACACCCCACCGCTCAGCATTGAACCGCCCGCCCAGCCGGCGCCGGTCCGCGCAGCGCCGCGCGATCTTTCCGGTGTCGGACGCATCCTGCTGGTGGAGGACGAGGCCCTGGTGCGCGGCATCGCCGCCCGGCTCCTGCGCACGCGCGGCTATGAGGTGATTGAGGCCTGCGACGGCGAGGAGGCCCTGGAGTTGGCCAAACAGCACGCCGGCACGCTTGATCTGATGATTTCAGATGTGATCATGCCGGGCATTGACGGGCCGACCCTGCTCAAGGCGGCGAGGCCCTATCTCGGCGCCGCGCCGGTGATGTTCATTTCCGGCTATGCCGAGGCGGAGTTCTCCGACCTCCTGGAAGGCGAGACCGGGGTTTCCTTCCTCGCCAAGCCCCTCGACATCATGAGCCTGGCCGACGCGGTCAAGCAGCGGATCCAGGGCCGTTAAATTCTATCGGCAAAATCTTTTTTGAAACGCAATCGACCAGCGTTTGAACCGCCAAGGCGCAAAGACGCCTCGGTCAAGTCGATAACCACCCGCCCTCGCGCCTCTCGTCCGCGCAAGGATTACGAGATTCTTGGCGTTCTTGGCGTCTTGGCGGTTTCAAAAGAACTGTCCGCTTCGCCGCGAAATGTTTGTCAGCAGCGCCTAAATCGCCGGCAGGGGCGACGCGGCGCCCGAGTCGAGGTAGCGCGCCGCGGCCGGGCGCAGATCGTCGGTGAGATCGATCAGCAGCGGATTGCCGGTCGGAATCTCGACCTTGGGGATGTCGGCGTCGGCCACCGTGAACAAATGCTTGACGATCGCGCGCAGGGAATTGCCGTGCGCGGCGATGAGCAAGGTGTCCCCGGCGGCGAGGCGCGGGGCGATGTCGCTGTTCCAATAGGGCAACAAGCGATCGAGCGTCGTCTTCAGGCTTTCACTCGTCGGCGGTGTGATGCCCGCATAACGCCGGTCGTTGGCGAAATCATGCACGCCGCCCGCCTCCATCGGCGGCGGCGGGATGTCGTAGGAGCGGCGCCAGATCCTCACCTGCTCGGCGCCGTACTTCGCCTCCGTCGGCGCGTGCTCCAGCCCGGTCAGGGCGCCGTAGTGGCGTTCGTTCAGCCGCCAGTCCTTGATCATCGGTATCCACAGCTGGTCGACGGCGCGCAGCGCCAGATTGGCGGTGCGGATCGCCCGGGTCAGCACCGAAACGTAACACGCATCAAGCGCCAACCCCTCGGCCTTGATCAGCCGCCCGGCGTTGATCGCCTGCTCCTCGCCGATCTGGGTGAGGTCCACATCCACCCATCCGGTGAACCGCTTCTGGATGTTCCACGCGCTTTGGCCGTGGCGGAGAAGAACGAGCTTGCGCATCAGGGTCCTTGATCTGAGGCCGATCCGGCTAAGGGCCAGGCGGGGCGGCGTCAAGGCCGCGTCCCACGCGCGTTTGGCGATTGGCCCTCGCGCGAGCTATAGCCGGAGCGGCAATGATCGACCGACTCTTTTTTCCGTTGCTGGCCTTCGCCGCCCTGGCCCTGATCACCCTGGCCTTGGTGTGGCCGCAAGGCATGGGCCGGCCCTCGCCGGGCCTTTTCGCAAAGCCGGCGCCGGTCGCAAACCATTCCCAGGCACCCCGCACGACCGCAATCTAGCGGAGCCTCGACGTCATCTTACCGTCACCAGTCTTGTTGAAAGAGGCTCAATGCCCCTCACGCCCCGCGCCGATCTCATCCCCAACACCGCAGCGTACGAAAACACCCCCCTTATCAAGGCGACTGGCTTTCGCGAATACGACGCCCGTTGGCTGCTCGGATCGGAGATCAATCTTCTGGGCGTCCAGTCGCTTGGCCTGGGCCTTGGAACCTATCTGCATGAGCTCGGCCAACGCCGAATCGTCGTGGGACACGATTTTCGGTCCTATTCCCTGTCGGTGAAGCAAGCGCTAAGCCTGGGTCTGGTGATGGCCGGTTGCGAGGTGCTGGATATCGGTCTGGCGTTGTCGCCGACCGCCTATTTCGCGCAGTTCGATCTGGACGCGCCGTGCGTCGCCATGGTCACCGCCAGCCACAACGAGAACGGCTGGACCGGGGTGAAGATGGGCGCCGCCCCTCCCCTCACCTTTGGGCCGGACGAGATCGGTCGCCTGCGCGACATCGTCCTGTCCGGGGCAGGTCAAACGCGCGCGGGCGGAACCTTGGAGCAGGTCGAAGGCGTCGCCGAGCGCTATATCGCCGACGCCGTCGGGCGCTGCGCGCTCAGGCGACCGCTCAGGGTGGTGTGCGCCTGCGGCAACGGCACGGCCGGCGCCTTCGCCCCCGACGCCCTGCGCCGGATGGGGGCCGAGGTGATCCCTCTGGACTGCGACCTCGATTGGACGTTTCCGCGCTACAATCCCAATCCCGAAGACGCCGAAATGCTCCATGTCATGGGTAAGGCCGTGCGGACTCACGGTGCGGACCTGGCCCTGGGCTTCGACGGCGACGGCGACCGCTGCGGCGTGGTCGACGACGAGGGCGAAGAGATTTTCGCCGACAAGATCGGCCTGATGCTGGCGCGCGATCTGGCGCCGCTTCACCCCGGCGCTACCTTTGTCGTCGATGTAAAGTCGACCGGACTTTACGCCACCGATCCAGTGCTGGCGGCGCATGGTGCGAGCACCGTCTATTGGAAAACCGGCCACAGCTATATCAAGCGCAAGACCGCCGAGCTCGGCGCGCTGGCGGGCTTCGAGAAATCCGGCCATTTCTTTTTCGCCGGGCCGTTGGGACGCGGCTATGATTGCGGTCTGACCGCCGCCGCCGCCATCCTGGCCATGCTCGACCGAAATCCGGGCCGCAACCTGAGCGACCTGAAACGGTCGCTGCCCGTCGCCCATACCTCCCTGACCATGAGCCCGCTTTGCGCCGACGACTTGAAATACGGGGTCGCCGCCGAAGTGGTGAAAACCTATCAGGCTCTCGCCGCGAACGGCGGAAAGATCCTGGGGCGCGAGATCACCGACGTGATCACCGTCAACGGCGCGCGGGTGGCCCTCGAGGACGGCTCATGGATCCTGGTGCGCCCGTCATCCAACAAACCAGAGCTCGTCGTGGTGGTGGAAAGCACGCGCTCGGCCGACGACATGCGGGCCCTGTTCCATCAGGAGGTCAAGCCGCGTCTCGCGCTTTGGCCCGCGATCGGGGTCTACAACCAGGAAATCTAGCACTTGCGCTCCACTTGCATTGAGTGGCACGCGCATTTCGTCTTTTGGGGAAGAGTTGAATCATGCGCGTTGTGATGATCGGGACCGGATACGTCGGCCTCGTGTCGGGGGCCTGCTTCGCCGATTTCGGCCATGACGTCACCTGCATCGACAAGGACGAAGCCAGGATCACCCGTCTCCGTGAAGGCTTGATGCCGATCTACGAGCCGGGTCTGGAAGCCCTGGTGGCGCGCAATGTGGTTCAGGGCCGGCTCTCCTTCGCCTCCAATCCGGCCGTCATTGCGGAGGCGGACACAGTGTTCATCGCCGTCGGCACGCCCTCGCGGCGCGGCGATGGTCATGCTGACCTCAGTTATGTCTACGCCGCCGCCGAGGAAATCGCCGGCCTGCTCCAGGACTTCACCGTGGTCGTCACCAAATCGACCGTCCCGGTCGGCACGGGAGACGAGGTCGAGGCGATCATCCGCCGGGCGCGGCCGGACGCAGACGTCGCGGTGGTCTCAAATCCCGAATTCCTGCGCGAAGGTTCGGCCATCGAAGACTTCAAACGCCCCGATCGGGTGGTCGTGGGCCTGACCGACCACCGCGCCCGTTCGGTGATGGCGGAGCTTTATCGCCCGCTCAATCTCAATGAAACGCCCCTCGTGTTTACCGACAGGCGCACGTCGGAACTGATCAAGTACGCCGCAAACGCCTTTCTGGCGATGAAGATCACGTTCATCAACGAAATGGCCGACCTGTG
>JANXUA010000086.1 GCA_025352085.1 Caulobacteraceae bacterium
CGCCGCATGGCATGCGCAGCGCGAGCGTCCGTGGCTCATTCGTCTGATCCTGTTCACCGGCGCGGCCACCGCCATCTATCTGACCCACCTTTTGGCTTTCGTGCTCTACGGCGTACTGGTGGTCAGTTATGAGCTCTTCGGTCGCCGCCAGCCATGGCGGACGCCGCTTAAGGACTGGGTCGTGTTGGCTGGTCAGGCCGTGCCGGGCTTGCTGCTGTGGTTGGCGACGAGTCCTATCTGGACCACGACGCAAATCCGACCCTACTATGAGCCTGTTTCCAAAGTGTTCGCGCTGGAGTCGCCGTTCCTATTCGGCGGGGCTGCAGGGGGGTGGGAGACGGGGATGCTTGTGGCCGTCTTTTGCGGAGGCGCGCTCTACAAGGGTTACCGGGACCGCTGGTTGACGGCGCCGCGGGCCCTGGTCGGCCCGGTGCTAGGCTTGTTGGCCTTGACCGTCATCCTGCCGCTGTCAATCATTGGCGTGTCGCTGATCGACTACCGGTTTTCCGTGCCAGCCGCGTGCCTGGCGCTGGCCGGGCTAAGGTGTACGTCAGCGGTCCCGCCCCACCTCGCGCTTCCAGTCGCGGCCATTGTCGCTTTGCTGACGGTCGCGCATGTCGCCGACGTGGCCTTCCTCATGCATCGTTGCGATGGCCAATATGCCGAGTTGCGGCGGGCGATAGCGACGCTGCCACGCGGTGCGACTCTCTCCATCGTGTCGGAACCTTCGGCGCCCGGACGCATCTTCGCCTGCACGAATCTGCCAATTTACCTGCACGCCGCGCAATTGGTGACGATTGACCGTTCAGGCTACGCGCCGGACTTTTTCGCGAACGCCACGTCCGTTGCCGTGCGCGGCGGCCGCACGACGGACTCCGACCCCACATCCGCAACCGAGCTCAAGACCGGGCCGGGACCGCGGTACGCGCTTTGGGTCCATTTCGGTCGGCAAGGTCCCGCGTTTTCCCGCACGGCCTTACTCTGGCGCGGCAGCTTCTTCGATCTGGGAATGATCGCGCGATAGAGCCGCGCGCGACTATACACGTTCCGCCGAACGGGCCAGCCTAGGGGCCAAACGCCTCTTGACTTCTGACGTGACCCCCTGAAACTCCTCCAGAAATAATTAGAGTCCGGCCCAACGGAAAGGGACGGACGGATGCGGAAATCGAGGTTTACGGAAGAGCAGATCATCGCGATCCTGCGGGAGCAGGAGGCGGGGGTTCCGGTAACGTAGCTGTGCCGCAAGCACGGCGTCAGCTCTCCAACCTTCTACAAATGGAAGGCCAAGTTCGGCGGTCTGGACGTGTCGGAGGCCAGGCGGCTTCGAGCGCTGGAGGACGGGAACGCCAAGCTCAAACGGCTGTTGGCCGACGCCATGCTGGACAATGTGGCGCTGAAAGACCTGCTTGGAAAAAAATGGTGACGCCCGCCGCGCATCGGGAGGCCGCGGCGTATCTGCGGTCGACCCACGGGATGAGCGAGCGGCGGGCGTGCCGGGTTCTGCAGGCGGATCGGACCAGCGTGCGGTATGAGGCGACCAGGCCCGATGACACGGCGCTGAGGGATCGTCTCAAAGCCCTGGCGCACGAGCGTCGACGGTTCGGCTACCGGCGGCTGCATGTCCTGCTGCGGCGTGAGGGTCATGCGGTCAACAAGAAGCGCGTCCAGCGCATCTACCGCGAGGAGAAGCTCACCGTACGCCGCCGGGGCGGTCGCAAGCGGGCGCTGGGCGAGCGGCGGCCGATGGAGATCCCGACAACGGCCAACCAACGCTGGAGCCTGGACTTCGTGTCCGACCAGATGACCGATGGCCGGCGGTTCAGAATCCTGGCCGTCGTCGATGACTGCACGCGCGGTCGATGACTGCACGCGCGAATGTCTGGCGCTTGTTCCCGACACCTCGATCAGCGGGCGGCGCGTCGCCCGTGAACTGGACGCCATCGTCCGCCGGCGCGGCAGGCCGGCGACGGTAGTGAGCGACAACGGGACGGAGTTGACCTCCAACGCCATCTTGACCTGGGCCTATGAAACCGGCGTCGGCTGGCGCTACATCGCGCCGGGCAAGCCCCAGCAGAATGGCTTCATCGAAAGCTTCAACGGCCGACTGCGCGACGAACTGCTCAACGAGACGCTGTTCCGCTCCTTGCCACACGCCCGCGCGGTGCTCGAGGCCTGGCGGCAGGACTACAACGAAGAGCGGCCACACTCGAAACTCGGCTGGATGACCCCCGCGGCCTACGCCAGCGCCATCCGCGGAGAGAACGCCCGGTCCGCTGCACGACATGAGGGTTCCCCGCACCGGGCTCTTGCCACCCACAAACAGATCGGTTCAGATCAACCCCGGACTCTCGTTATGGCTGGATGAAAAACGGGGGTCACGTCAACGTCCGCGGCCCGCAACGGGCCCCGGCGGCGCGGGCCGCGGCCTGATCTTTCGGAAATCCCGAAACGAAAAACCCGCCGGGCGCTGGGCCTGGCGGGTTGGGATGTTTGGGTGCGGGGACAGGATTTGAACCTGTGACCTTCAGGTTATGAGCCTGACGAGCTACCGGGCTGCTCCACCCCGCGTCAAACTGGTGGAATGGGATTTGTGATGAAGGGTCGAGACGAACTCTTGAAGAAAACATCCTCTTGGTAGACCTGGCGGCGACCTACTCTCCCGCGACTTAAGACGAAGTACCATCGGCCCAGGAAGGCTTAACGACCGAGTTCGGAATGGGATCGGGTGGGGACCTTCCGGCAAAACCACCAGGTCAACAAAGAGGATGTGAAGAAGACATCATATCTGACTTGAGCCTATCAAAAGCGCTCACGAGTTTTGATGAGAACGATCAAGCCGATCGAGCGATTAGTACCAGTAAGCTGCATGCCTCGCGGCACTTCCACACCTGGCCTATCAACGTGGTGGTCTACCACGGCTCTCAGCGAAGCCTTGTTTTGAGGTTAGTTTCCCGCTTAGATGCTTTCAGCGGTTATCTAGTCCATACTTAGCTACCCTGCTGCGCG
>JANXUA010000113.1 GCA_025352085.1 Caulobacteraceae bacterium
GTCGATCGCCGCGAATGCGAAATCGGTCAGTTTGAGGTTGTGGGTCTCCAGATGGCCGCGCACCCGCGCGCAGAGCCGGCCGCAGATCCGTACCGACACGCGATCCTTGACTCCCCGCGCCGTGCGAAAGGTGACCGGAACACCCGCGTCGAGACTGTCGGCGAGCTGGACAAGGGCGCGCTCATACACACCCCGCACGCACCCGCGTGGGTTCTTGCGGGTGTTCAACCGATGGGCGGCGCGCAGCATCTGATCATGGAGACCTTCAGGCAGGAAGAGCCCGATTTTTTCAGGGGCGAGGGGCATTGCGAAGCTACTCACTGATAGGGGGCAAGGATCATGTCCTTGTTGACAAGCACCCGCAGCGGCCAGCCGGCGCGAACGGTGAGGGTGGGTTGACGATTAAGGTCGCGCTCGGTGATGCGTTGACCAACCTGCTGGGCGTCGTTGGAGACGCCGGCGCCGGCGGCGTTGATCACCAGGCCTCCGGAACTACGCGTCCCGGCGTCCTGGGCGGACGCGGCGCCGACGCTGAAGAGGGTGGAGAGCAGGATCCCCTTGGCGAGTTGCCCGAAATGACCGTCCACCCGGTCATGCAGGCCGCTTGCGCCGGCGAGATCCGCGCCGGTCATCGAGCCGATGTTGATCGATCGGCCGTTGGGCATGATCACCCGGTTCCAGGCGATCAGGGCGCGTTCCTGGCCATAGGCCACTTGGCTGTCATACTGGCCGATCAGGCGCGAGCCCTGGGGAATGAGCACCGTACGGCCGCTGGCGTGGTCGTAGACCGGCTCGGTCACCTGGGCGATCACCTCGCCGGGAAGATCGGAGTTGATGGCGGTGATCAGCGCCGCCGGGATGACGGTCCCGGCCTTGACCTCCCAAGGGCTGATCGGATCGCGCAGGGGACTGGCGAGATAGTCGTCAGCCCGCGCGCCGGCCGCGAACTGCCGCTTCTCGCCCTGACCGTTCTGCACGCCGACCTCGGCCGCCTCGCGTGCATGCGCGCCGCCCTCCGGCGGGGCGACAAAGGCCAGAGGCGCGGCGCCGGGGTCGGACGGAACCTGACCGGTGGCCCCTCCGAAGAACGGCCCCGCGGACCGCGCGGCGCCCGCCTGAGCAATCGCCTCGGCGCGAGCTGGATCGACCGGCGCGGGTGTAGCGCCGGGCCCGACGCCCAGGTTCGATCCAGGCAACCCCGGCGGGGGCAGGCCGGCCGTGCCCGGGGCGTCGGCATGCAAGGCGGGGTCGGCGTAGCCTTGGGCGTATCGGTTGGCGATCTCGGGCTTCTGGGGATTGTCGGTGTCCGCCGCCGCCTGAGTATCCTGCGTCTTCGTCGGCGCGGCGTTGGCTCCGCCAAAGCCGATGTAGAAGCCCAGTCCGACGAGGGCGGCCAGAGCCGCGGCGCCGGCGAAGAGGACCTTGCGGTTCCAACGGGTGACGGGCATGCGCGGCGCGGTCAATACGCTGGCCGCCGCCGCCTTGCGCTCGGGGCGGGGGCCGGTGACGACTTCGCCGATCGGCGCATCCTCTGGAAACGCGGTCATCGCCTAGCCACGCTGCCCGATGCGGGTGATACGCACCACGGTCTGGGGCTTTTCGCCAAGGCGAAGCTCAGCGACATCGATCAGGCGGTCGACGACATAGTAGCCGCCCTGGAGCCGGTAGTTGACCAGCTGCGCCTGGTCCTTGGGGCCGATCAGGAATAGGGGAGGGGCTTCGCTCGATCCCAGGTTCGCCGGAAACTGGATGTAGGTCTTGAGGCCGTCGTCAAATACCCGCAGCGGCTGCCAGCGCGGCGCATGCCGTCCGTGGACCGCCTTGACGCTGTAGCCGAAGTCGAGGTGATCGACGGCGGTCTCGCCGACGACCGATTGCGCGGCGGCGGCGCGAGCCGCCTGGTCCTCGCGCATCTGTTCCTGCGGATAGTTCCAGGCGATGACGCTGGTGTAGGTGTCGCCTTCCCGGCTGACCGCGTCCAGCAGATAGGTACGCTGGTCCGTGGTCAGGATGATGTTGGTCCTAAGCTCGCCCCGAACCGGCTTGACCATTACGATCACCTGCTGGTTCGGACCGCTGCCCTGGACCGTTTCGCCCAGCACCCAGCGCACGGTGTCGCCGGCCGCCTTGGAGATCAGCTTCTCCCCGGGCCGCAGGGTGATCGCGGTGAGGAACCGGGGGCTGGTGTTGACCGTGTACAGCCTGCCCGGCTCGTAGTCATAATAGAGCGCCGCGTTGATGTACGCCCCTGTGGTCGGCGCCGAGCGCGACGCCCGGTTGGCCGCCTGCACGGCATGCAACGACCCGGATCTGACGATTTTCCGATGACGGGAAACCAGTCGGTGATGAACAGGGCGGACCGGCGGGGCCTGCACTGTCGGTCGAGCGGGAACCTCCCCGATCGGGGCGGCCCACGCACCGGCGCCAGTCAGTACAAGGACGATGGCGACGCTCGAAGCGCCCCAGATTTGGGAGGGTGTTTTGACCATGATGTTAAAGCTCCCGGCTCCACTGGAATGAAGTGATGAAAATGCCCAGCGGATTGGCCCGCAATTCGGCTTCGTTACCGGGCGGATTGATCTTGACGGTGAAGAGGCCCGTCCAGTTCTCGGTGGCGCTGCTTGCGCCCTCGTCGAACGTCGTCTCGCGCCATTGCACCTGGTAGGTGCTGGGACTGCGCGCGAGCACCGAGACGACCTCGACGTTGATCGCCTGCGCGCCGACCTTGGCGAACGGATCATGCGTCTTGGCGTAGTCGTTGAGCTCGCCGATCGCCCCGCCGGCGACGAAGTGATAG
>JANXUA010000130.1 GCA_025352085.1 Caulobacteraceae bacterium
GCGCGCTTCGGTTTTGAGATAGTGCACCGATCCGCCGAGACCGGCGATCTCCTGCGAGAACGTCAAATAATAGCCGCGGGTCGGGTTGATCGGGTCGTTGGTCTTGTTGAGGCTCAGGCTATAGCCCACCAGAGACGTCAGATACTGCCCGCGCTGTTCGCAGAGCACCTGAGAAACCAATTCAGCCCCCTTGACGCACAGGGCGTCGGCGACGATCACGTCATCGGTCCGGATTGTATAGTGCGTGCTCAAAAGGGCGTATGGCGACAGCGGGAAGGCTATGCGCACGGATGCGCCGATTGAGGTCGAGGTGTATGACGCCTGTTGCGAGAAATTATAGCGCTGGGCGTAGAGATCCCAACCGCCTTGCATATCCCGGCCCAGGAAATGCGGTTCGGTGAACGACAGATCGGCGTTCTGCCGAAGGGATCCCAGCGAGAGGCGGAACCGCAGATCCTCGGCGCGACCGCGGAAATTCGACTGGCTGATGCCAATATCGGTAACCAGCTTGTCGACCGAGCTGTAGCCGGCGCTGAACGAGAGCTGGCCGGTCGGCTGTTCGGTCACCTTGACCAAGAGATTGGTGCGATCTGGCGCCGCGCCCTGGGAGTTGGTGATGTCGACATCCTTGAAGAATCCCAAGGACTTGACGCTAAGTTTTGAGCGATCGACGAGGGCGCGATTGTAGGCGTCGCCCTCGGACACATTGAGTTGCCGACGGATCACATAGTCGAGGGTCGCGGTGTTGCCGACAATGTCGATCCGATCGATGTAAACCCTGGGGCCCTCCTTGACCTCATAAGTAACATCCACGGTGTGCTTGGCGGGATTGGCCGTATAGTGCGGCCGGACATCCACGAAGGCGAAGCCGGCGGCGCCGGCGGCGAAGGTCAGGGCATCGGTGGCGTCCTCGATCTTCTTGTCGGAATAAAGCTGGCCCGACTTGATCGGGAGCAAGCGCTGCAGAATGTCCGCGTTCAGCTTTTTCAGGTCAGCCTGAACCTTCAGTTTGCCAAAATGATACTTGGCGCCCTCGTCGACGGTGTAGGTGATCGCAAATCCGTTGCGGCTGGGCTCAAGCTCGGCCACCGAAGAGACCACGCGAAAATCGTAAAATCCGCGATTGCGGTAGTACTTACGTAGCTGTTCGCGATCATATTCGATGCGGTCGGGATCATAGTTGTCGTTGGAGGAGAAGAATTTGTAGAACGCGCTTTCCTTGGTCACGATCACGCCGCGCAGGTCATTGGCGGAGAACTGTTGGTTGCCTAAGAAATTAACCCGCGAAATGCCGCTCTTAGGCCCTTCGTTGATCTCGAACACCAGGTCCACGCGCCGTTGCGGCAGTTCGACGATCTTAGGCGTCACAGTCGCCGAAATACGGCCCGATCGACGATAGAGCTCGACAATTCGTCCAACGTCTTCTTCGACCTTGGCCTTCGTGAACACGCCGCGAGGACGGATCTGGATCTCGTCCTTAAGCTTGTCTTCCTTGAGGTTTGAATTTCCCTCGAACAGGACCTGATTGATGATCGGGTTCTCCACGACGCGCACGACCAAGTCTGTGCCCTGCATGTCGATCTTCACGTCGCTGAAGAGATTGGTGCGAAACAGGGCTTTCAGAGCCGCATCGACCTTGGCGGCGTCGGCCGTTTCGCCGGTTTGCAGGGGCAAATAGGAAAGAATCGTTTCCGGATCGATTCGCTCGTTGCCCTGCAGCACGATCCGCCCGATCAGCACGCCTTGTTGAACTTGCGCGACCGCGACGCCAGGCGTCGAGAGCGCGGTCCCGCCCAGCAAAACCGCCAAACTTGAAAACACCAGCACCGCGCCGTGCGTGCGGGAACTTCTCACCGGATCAGCCATGAATAGATGGTCGCCTTACGAAAACTAGCTGCCGAGGAAGTGGAACAGGAGCTGTCGCTGAAGATCGTTCCAGTTGGCCAACACCATCAGAACGACCAGCAACGCGAGGCCCGCGCGGAACGCCACCGCCTGGACGGCTGCACGCGGAGGGCGACGAACAACGAATTCGTAGGCATAGAACATCAGATGCCCGCCGTCCAGAACAGGGATGGGCAGGAGGTTAAGAATACCGACGCTGACGGACATCATGCCGGCCATCTGGATCATCACAAAGGACACGGTGATGAGGGGATTGAGACCCGACTCCCGGGCGTCGGCGACCGCGTGCTGCGTCAGGTCGCCCGACGCACGGGCGATGCCGACGACGCCGTGGAGCTGGTCAAACGCGACTTCGCCAGTGATGATTCGGCCGAGGAAATAGAGCGTCGTTTCGGACACTTTCGCGGTGCGGATAACGCCGCGCTGGACCGCCTCCAGCGGCCCGTAGCGCTTAACCGCGCCGCCGTGGGCGGCCAGGCCCAACCGGCCGACCGTCTGATCGCCGCCGACCGGGCTCGTCTCGTGGGCAGCCGCCGGCGTGGCGGTAATGTGCAGGATCGCGGCGGCCCGCTCAACAGTGAAATCGATTGGCGCGCCGGCCCGGTATTGAACGTATTCCTGGACCTCCTGAAAGGATCCCATCGACCGACCATCCGCCGCTTTGATAACGTCCCCGGCCATGAACCCCGCGCGGGCCGCGGCGCCGCCGGGGATGACCGAATCGACCTTGGTCGGCGTGACAAGCTCGCCAAACGCGCCCAGGAAAATCGAATAAAGCACGATCGCCAGAAGGAAATTCGCCGCCGGGCCGCCGAGCACGATCAACGCGCGCTGCCAGAGCGGTTTGAAGACCAGATATTTCTTTTCGGCGCCCCCGCCCTCGCTGGCGACAATCGCCGCGCGCATCTCGGTAAGGTCGGTTTGGTCGGGCACGCTGGCGGCGTTGCTGTCGCCGGCGAATTTCACATAACCGCCCAGCGGCAACCAGCCGATCCGCCATTCCACGCCTGACCGGTCCTTGCGCGACCAGAGCGCGCGACCAAAGCCGACGGAAAACTGATCGATCGCCACGCCACAGACGCGCGCGACGAGAAAGTGACCCAGTTCATGGATGACGATGATCGTGGTAATCATCACCGCGAACGGCGCCACCCAGATCAAGAGATAGTTCAGAATGCCCGCCATGCGGTCAGTTTCTCCATGAAGAGACGGTGTGCCCTTGCCCTATAAACGCGACAGGACTTGGGCAGCGACCCGCCGCGCGGCCGCATCAATTGTTAAAGCTTGGTAAACTGCGTCGTCTTGGCCGATGGCGGCAAGCTCGCCGGACGAGTTCATTTCCTCAACCGTCCGGGCGACAATCGCGGCGATATCGAGAAATCCGATCGCCCCATTGAGGAAGGCCCCCACCGCGACCTCATTAGCGGCATTCATGGCCGCGGGCGCCCCGGCGCCGGCATTGAGGCACTCCCTGGCGATGCGCAGAGCCGGAAAACGCACCTCATCGGGCGCCTCGAAGGTCAGGGACCCAACCGCGGCGAGATTCAGCTTCGGCGCCGGCCACGCCATCCTGTTGGGCCACGCCCAGGCGCAGGCGATAGGCGTGCGCATATCGGGGCAACCGAGCTGGGCCAGGGTCGAGCCGTCCCTGTACTCCACCAGGGAGTGCACGATTGATTGCGGATGGATGATGACGTCGACCTTCTCAGGCGGCATGCCGAACAGATAGGCCGCCTCGATCATCTCAAGGCCCTTGTTCATCATGGTGGCCGAATCGATGGAGATCTTGGGGCCCATGTCCCAATTGGGGTGGGCGAGCGCCTGTTCGCGGGTGACGTGAGCCATGGCGTCGAGGCTCAGGCCCCGGAACGGGCCGCCAGACGCGGTCAGGATCAAGCGCAGCACGCAGTCGGCGTTGGCCGGCTCGAACACCTGGAAGATCGCCGAATGTTCGGAATCCACCGGAATCACCGCCCCGCCCGAGGCCTTGGCGATGGCCAACAGCGCCGGTCCGGCGCACACAAGACTTTCCTTGTTCGCCAAGCCGATGATCGATCCGGCGCGCGCGGCGGCCAGGGTGGGGGCCAGGCCCGCCGCCCCGACGATGGCCGACATCACCCAATCGGCGCCGTCCGCGGCGCAGTCTTCCACCGCCGACGCGCCCCCGGCCGCTTCGACGCCGGATCCGGCCAAGCGTAAGCGTAACTCGTCAAGACGAGTTTCATCGGCGATGACCGCCCGACGCGGGCGCCACTTCAGCGCCTGCTCGGCCAGGGCCTCGACCTTGGTCCCGGCGGTCAGGGCGACCAACTCGATCGGCTCATCGGCGTGCGCGAGCAGTTCGAGGGTCGAAACGCCCACCGAACCGGTCGATCCCAGAATGACGACACGACGGGGGGCCATCAGTGGGCCCAGCCCCAGTGAACCACCAAGCGCGCGACGGCGAAGGCCATGACCGCAAACATCAGGCCGTCGACGCGGTCGAGCAGACCCCCATGCCCGGGGATAAGGTCCCCTGAATCCTTCACGCCAAATCGTCGCTTCAACATAGACTCCCAAAGATCGCCCGCCATGGTCGCCAGGCCGCCAAGTAGTCCGATCATGCCGGCGCCGACGAGCGAGAGGTGCATGAACACCGCCGCAACGGCGACCGAGGCGACAACCGACGCCACGAGGCCGCCGACAAAACCCGACCAGGTCTTGTTAGGCGAGAACCTGGGCCAGAGTTTGGGCCCTTTTATTGCGCTTCCGACTAAAAAGGCGCCGATGTCCGCCGACCATGTCACGGCGAACAGCATCAAGGTCCATCCGCGCCCCTGGCTGGTCGCGATCAGCCAAGTCAAAACAAGGCAGGCCGGGGCGATATAGAATACGCCGTAGGCCCCGTCGACCGCGTGCGCCGCATTCTTGCCCGTCGCGGCGGCGACGGCGACGGCCCCCAGGGCCACGCACGCCCACGCCGCGGCGTATTGTCCGATGAAGGTCAGCAGGATCACCGCGACCACCGCTATGCTGGATATGATCGCGCCGCGATGGACCGAGCGCGGCGTGGCCATGGCCGACCATTCCAGCGACAGAAGGACGCCCCCGACCGAAATCATGATCAAAAACGGCGCGCGCCACAGGGGCTCAGGCCAATCAAACACCCACACGGCCGTGAGCGCGCCGGTCGCCAGGATCACGCCCGACGTCGCCCGGGCGGCGAAATTCTTCCAGTCGAAAGGTCTAGCTCGCGGCAAGAACGTCATCGATGGCGACGCCGCCATATCGTCTCTGCCGGGATTGGAATTCGTCGATCGCGGCCAGGAGGTGCGTCGGGCCGTAGTCCGGCCAATAGACATCCTGGAACACCATTTCGGCGTAGGCGCATTCCCACAGGAGGAAGTTTGACAGGCGCCGCTCGCCACTGGTGCGGATGATCAGATCCGGCGGCGGAGCCGCGGCGGTGGAAAGATAGCGCTCGAAGCCGGCCTCGGTGAGATCATCGGCCCGCGCCTCGCCGCGCGCGACCTCCTGGGCGAAACGCGCCGCCGCGTCGACAATGTCGGCGCGACCGCCATAGTTGAAGGCGACCTGCAGGTGAAACTTGTCGTTGTGCGCGGTACGCGCCTCCGCGCGCTCGACGATCTCAAGGATATCCGGCGCCAGCCCCCACCGGCGACCGACGATCCGCACCCGCACGCCGTCGCGCGCCAGACGCGCCAGATCGCTGTGGAAATAGGCCTTGAGCAGGCCCATCAGCTCGGAGACTTCCGGCTGGGGCCGACTCCAGTTTTCAGTGGAAAAACCGAACACCGTCAGGCGCGCGATGCCCAACTCCGCCGCGCCCTCGACCGTTCGGCGCAAGGCGGCGACGCCGGCGCGATGGCCCAAGGAGCGCGGCAGGCCACGTTGTTTGGCCCAGCGACCGTTGCCGTCCATGATG
>JANXUA010000136.1 GCA_025352085.1 Caulobacteraceae bacterium
CCGGCGTGACTGTCCCAACCGCCCCAGTCGGGGGTCGCGGCCGCGCCACGCTTCTGCGTTTCGCCTAACACCGCCGCCGCCGCCGCGTCCGCCTCGGCGTCAAGCTGAACGGTAATCTGATAGGGACCGATCAGCACCTGATCGCCGTCACGGATCGGGTGCGGTCCCGTCGGTCGGGCGTCCGATCCGTTGATGAACGAGCCGTTGGTGCTCTTGTCGGTCAGCATGTAGACGCCGTCGCGATAGTCGATTTCGCAGTGGGTCGAGGAGATATAGTGCTGAGGATCGGGCAGGCTCCAGTCAGCCTGGGGTGAACGGCCGATTACCGCGCCGTGCCGGTCGAGGCGCAGCCGGGTCGAGACGCCGTTGTCGAGCTTCTCCACATTGGTAATTGTAAACGTCAGCGTCATGCGGCTCCGACGCCCTGGTCGGCCATGGCGCTGCCTGCGTCCAGAGCCTTGTTCAGGGCGCCGTTCATGTCCTGGGTGGCGATGGCCGCCAGCAGAACCGCGCCGGCGGAAAACCGCCCGGCCGCCTCTTTCGGCGCCTGAACAGGCGGCACGTCGGCCGGCGTGATCGAGCCGCCGGAAAAGAACGCCGCCAGCGCCACCAGCCGCTCGGCGCTGGCCGCCTTGATCTTGTTGGCCGCGTCGAACGCCGCCCGCCGACGCGTATCGCTCGGGTCCTGCACCCACAGCAAGGTGGCTTTCAGGGCGTCGGCGTCCGGACCAGGCTTGAGGGGCGTTTCGCGCAAGTCCCGCACCGTGCGCGCGGCCCACGCCACGGTCTCGAAACGCGGCAGGGCCTGACCCAGAAAAAACGTCGCTTCGTTGAGCTGACCGTTGTCGCGCAATTTGCCGAAATAGTCTTTCGGCGTCGCGCGCGCGTCTTCACCCAGATCGGCGTCCTCATCAAGGAGGGCGGCGACCTGCGCGGCCTCGGTCCACTTCACACGCTTCCAGGACATGCTCTGTCGCCCCTAGTTGATCATCACGATGCCGCCCTTGACCACGGCCATGGCGTCGCCTTTGAAGCTGGCCATCATGCCGTGGCAGTCGAGCTGGACTGAGGCATCGAGCTTGATCAACAATCCCTTGATGGTCACCCCGGTCTGGTCGATTGTGATCGAGTTCGCGCCGACCTTGAGCTCGATCTTCTGCGCCGCCTCCACAGAGACGGATCCGGCGTCGGCCTTGAGGCTGTAGTTGCCCGCCGTGACCTCGGTCGACATATTGCCGCCGGTGACCTCGATCGTCTTGTCGCCCACGGTGACCTTGGTGCTTTGCTTGCCCTTGCTCACCGTTGTGCTCATGTCGCCTGTTTCGACCGTGAGCGTTTCGTCTTTCTTGACCTCGGTGACCCGATTGCGGCCAATCCGGCGCTTTTCGTCCCTGTTGACCCAGAAGTTGTCATCGAGCCACACCCAGTTGATGCGCTCGCGCTGCGCCCAGAACACCAGTTTTTCGGAGCCGCCCTTGTCCTCCATCCCAATCGCGTTGAACCAGGGCTCGGGCGGCGCGCCCTTTTCCGCCCCGTCGTAGCCGCCGATCTGGCCGACGGTCTGGCTGCGCCACGTTGAGCGGGTCTTCTGATCCGGCAGAACTTCCGCCTGCATCTTATCTTTATTGTAGAGCCGGCCGGTGATGATCGGGCGGTCCGGATCGCCGTTCAGGTAATCGACGATCACTTCCTGACCAATCCGCGGCAGAACGATATGGCCAAAACCCCCATCGGCGGAACTGTGCGACACCCGAATGAAACAGGTGGTCTTGTCGTCATTCTTGCCGACGCGATCCCAGTGGAATTGAACCTTCACGCGCCCGTATTCGTCCGTATAGATGACTTCGCCGGACGGGCCGGTGACCATGGCGGTTTCCGGCCCGCGAGCGACGGGCTTGGGCGTGCGGATCGGCGCGCGCCAGTGGACGTCGGCGGGAACCGCCTCGACCGAGACCGACGGCGCGACGCCGGCCGAGCCGCCGCCGGATCGATAGGCCTGGCTCTCCAGAGAATAGCGCAGCCCGACGAGGAGATACTCCTGGTTGAGCCGGTCGATCGGGTGGTCGGCGAGCTTGAACAACAGGCCGCAGGCCAGGGCGGTGGCGTCGCCTTCGCCCAGATAGACGCGCCCCTCGCGTTGGGCCGACTGAACGATCGTCTGACCCAGCGTCTTGCCCTCGTCGGGCTCCATGAACACGGCGGGATAGTCATAGATCTCCGCGACGCGGACGGGAGGCGTCCCGCCGCCGTCATGGTCGCCTTCCAGATTCAAACTTGGGCGCTCGAAATCGAAATTCCGCAGGGTCGCTTTCTTTTCGCCGCTTGATCCGACCCGTTCGTTCCACTGCCACAAGCGATCACTGTAGCTTTGAATGCCTCCGGACGGGCTCACAAACGGCAGGGAACTATATTCGGATTCCGCGTGAGAACTTCTTGCGTTGCAAAGAACCAGTTGATGTTTGTCTTCGGAGTGACGGAAAAAATAGTAAATTCCCTCCTCTTCCATCAGGCGGGAGAAAAACTGGAAATCGCTTTCCCGGTACTGGACGCAATAAGGCCGTACCTTAGTCGACCCGCTCAGCTTTGCGTAGTCGACATCCGACCGGTTCCGTTTCTCGAACAGCTCCTTGACGATATCGACGGCATTTTTATCCTGATTTATGTTGTAATCGAGATTTCGACTTAGGATATACAACCAGGGTCTCAGAACCAGTTGATACCGGTGTCCGGCGGCGACCGTTTCGACATAATCGGCCTCAAACAGCAGACCATGAAAATAGCGAACGGGGCTGCCCGCTTCGTCCTGCACCGTAATCACGACGGGGTCGCCGAGATGCGAAAAAAAATCGACCATCTCCGTGCACAGCACCTGCGCGTGAATCACGAAAAGCTCGCTCAGTCGCTCCATGACGTCGAAGCGTTCCAGAACGACGCCGCCATCGACCTCCAGCGATATTTTCGCTTCCCGTGTGTCGACTCCGGCCATCGCACGCCCCTTGATGCCATTTGACAAACCGCGTTGTCGCGCAATCCTACACGACGATGGCCGCCCGAGGCAAAGACTCCATTGAAATCTTCAGCAAGATCGCCGACGACTTGCGAAACGTCGCCGACTATCGCATGCCTGACAATTCACGGAGGATCCCATGGCGCTTGATCTGGAAACCCTGCTGGCGCCGGTCTCGGAGGAGAGTCCGGCCGGCGAGGATCTCGCCTACGACCCTGATCGGACCGAGATCGAGCAGGCTTTCGAGCGTTCGGTGTCGGTGGACATTACCGGCGCGGCGGAAACCGAGAGCGACGTCGATTGGCGGCGGATCATCAGTCTGATCGAGCAGCAGTGCGCAAAGACGAAGGACATCTGGCTGGCCGTCTATCTGTGCCGCGCCGGCGCCCGTTCGGGCGATTTGCCGGTGCTGGAGGTCGGGGCCGAGTTTCTCGCCGGGCTGTGCGAGCGGTTTTGGGACACCATGCACCCGTCCCTGGAGGACTATGGTTTCCAGGGGCGGAAAGGCCCGTGCGAGTCCCTGGCCAATGTCGGCGCTTTCTTGGGACCGCTGCGACGGGTCGTGTTGTTGCGCCACGCCCGGCTCGGCGCCTTCACCGGTGCTGATTTCGAGCGGTTTCGCAAGGGCGGGGAGAACGAGGACGGTTACGGCATGTTCCGCGCCGTGTTGGCCGAAACGCCCGACGCCGATATCGTCGGGATCGGGATCAAGCTGGACACCATCGCCGCAGCGATCAAACGTGCCGAAGGCATTCTGGACGCCAATGCCGAGGGCGACACCGGCGCCAATTTTTCCGCTACCTACGACGCAATCGCCCAAATCCGCCGCGCGGTCCTGTCGTTCGCCGCCGCTCCGCCGACGGATGAAGACGCCGGCGCGGGCGATGCGGCGGTCGGCGCTTCGGCTTCCGCCGACGGCGGCGGCCCGCGCATCGCCGGGCGTGTGGAAAGTCGCGAGGATGTGATCAAGGCCCTCGACGCAATTGCCGATTACTATCGCCGCAAAGAACCCGTAAGCCCCGTTCCGCTGGCCTTGCTTCGCGCGCGCAATTGGGTGGATGCCGATTTCATGAGCGTTCTTGCCGATATTGCCCCCGATTCGCTGAGCGATTTGCGCCGTGTTTTGCAGGCCCGGCCAAAAGAAGACGAGTAAATTCGTCAAAGCCCCTTGTTGATCTCTCTGAAACTTGTTTAAGTGATGGGGCCGAGGGGCGAAGGCTCAGGACTCGGTGTTCGACGGGCGGGAGAGTAAAATTATGGCCAAAGGCGGGCAGCGTTTCATTAAGGAAAACCGGGCGCCGCGCGTCCATATTGAATATGAAGTCGAGACCTTCGGCTCGCGCCAGAAGGTGGAGCTGCCCTTTGTGATGGGGGTCATGTCGGACCTTTCGGGCAAGTCGGAAGTCGAAAAGAAGAAACTCGCCGATCGCGATTTCGTCGAATTCGACATGGACAATTTCGAGCAGAAGATGGAGGCGATCGCGCCGCGCGCGGCCTTCATCGTCGACAACACCCTTACCGGCGAGGGCAAGATGGCGCTCGATCTGACGTTCAAGTCCATGGATGATTTTTCACCAGGCGCCATAGCCAAGAACGTGCCGGCGTTGGCCAAGCTGCTTGAGGCGCGTACGCAACTGAACGATCTCTTGCTGTACATGGACGGCAAGGACGGTGCTCAGGATCTTCTCGACAAGGTGCTGAAGGATCCTGATCTGCTCAAGGCCCTTGCCGGGACGAAACCCGAGGGCGGCGACGCGGCGCCTGAAGCCTGAAATTGGTATTGGTCTAGATTGGGGAGACGTTGATGGCTGAACTGCTGCAGGAAAAATCGGGCGCACAGGCTGAGGCCGTCACGATCGACGATTTCTCGGAGCTCCTGAAAAAAGAGTTCAAACCCACGAGCGATGCGCGCAAATCGCGGATCGAGGAGGCGGTTCAGACTCTGGCGCAACAGGCGCTCGCCGACGCCAAAATCATCGGCCACGACGTGTTCACCACCGTCGACGCCATGCGCGCGGCGATCGACCGCAAACTGACTGAACAGATCAATCAGGTTATGCACCATCCCGATTTCCAGACCCTGGAATCGGCTTGGCGCGGTCTTTGGTATCTGGTCGGCAACACCTCGACCGGCAAGGACTTGAAAATCCGGGTGATGAACATCTCGAAGGACGAGACCCGCAAGATGCTGCGGCAGTTTCGTGACGCGGCGTGGGATCAGAGCCCGCTATTCAAAAAGATTTACGAGTCGGAATTTGGCCAATTGGGTGGCCAGCCCTACGGCGCCTTCACCTGCGACTACGCCTTCGACCACAGCGGTCCGGATATCGAGGTGATGAAGGGGCTGTCGAAAATCGGCGCCGCCGCGCACGCGCCGTTCATCGCTTCGGCCAGCTCCCAGCTTCTGGGCATGCAAACCTGGCAGGAACTGTCCAACCCGCGCGATCTCGCCAAGCAGTTCGACGCCACCGACTATATGGCCTGGAGGTCGTTCCGCGACACAAACGATAGCCGATATATGGCCCTGACCATGCCGCGCTTCCTCGGCCGTCCGCTTTACGGCGCCAACACCAATCCGGTCGAGGAATTCGCGTTCGAGGAAGACACCGACGGCGGCAAGCACGACAACTACCTGTGGTTGAACGCTTCGTATGCCCTGGCCACCCGCATCACCGAGTCCTTCAAGACCTATGGCTGGTGCACCCGCATCCGCGGCGTCGAGTCCGGCGGCACGGTCGAAGATCTGCCGACGGCTCTCTTCCCGACGGATGACGGCACCATGGACGCCAAATGCCCGACGGAAATCGCCATTTCCGATCGGCGGGAGGCGGAATTGTCCAAGGCCGGCATCATGGCTCTGGTGCATCGGAAGAACACCGACCAGGCGACCTTCATCGGCGGCCAGACGCTGCACATGCCGAAGGAATA
>JANXUA010000141.1 GCA_025352085.1 Caulobacteraceae bacterium
CGCCCGCAGCGAGGCCGACGCCGGCGGCTATTCCGCCGGCCCCCGCGCCGGCTCGTCGGGTCCGCGCGAGACCTTCACCGCCGACCTCGACGACGAGATTCCGTTCTAGGACGAGCGTGCGCGCCCCCCTCCCCAAAAAGGGGTGCAAAGGTGGCTTATCGGCTATGTGGATGCTAGAAGAGACGCGGACAATTTCGGTCCGATTCTTAGAGCCTTGACCCCCCCATTTGACTGATCCGACCGACACGCCGCCGGGCGACGCCCTTCGGGGCCATGTGACCCCGATCTCCATCGAGGACGAGGTCAAGAAGTCCTACCTCGACTACGCCATGAGCGTGATCGTCAGCCGGGCCTTGCCCGATCTGCGCGATGGCCTGAAACCCGTCCACCGGCGCATTCTCTTTTCGATGTCCGAGCAGGGCCACACGCCCGACCGCGGCTATGTGAAGTCGGCCCGCGTGGTCGGCGACGTGATGGGCAAGTATCATCCGCACGGCGATCTGGCGATTTATGACGCTCTGGTGCGCATGGCCCAACCGTTCTCCATGGGCCTCTTGCTGATCGACGGGCAGGGCAATTTCGGTTCGGTGGACAACGATCCGCCCGCGGCCATGCGCTATACCGAGTGCCGCCTGACCCGGGCGTCCATGGCGATCATGGCCGACCTGGACAAGGAAACCGTCGATTTCAAGGAAAACTACGACGGCAAGGAGCGCGAGCCGACGGTTCTGCCCTCGCGCATCCCCAATCTGCTGGTCAACGGCGCCGGCGGCATCGCTGTGGGTATGGCGACTAATATCCCGCCGCACAATCTGGGCGAGATCGTCGATGCCTGTCTGGCTCTGATCGACAGGCCCGATATTCCGCTCGACGAATTCCTCGACATCGTGCCGGGCCCCGATTTCCCCACCGGCGGCGAGATCATCGGCCGCACCGGCGCGCGTCAGGCGCTTATGACCGGGCGCGGTTCGGTGATCACGCGCGGCGTCGCCACCATCGACACCATTCGCGCCGGTCGCGAAGCGATCATCATCACCGCCATTCCCTATCAGGTGAACAAGGCCTCGATGGTCGAACGGATCGCCGAACTGGTGCGCGAAAAGCGCATTGAGGGCATCGGCGACATGCGTGACGAAAGCGATCGCGCCGGCATGCGCGTGGTGGTCGAGCTCAAGCGCGACGCCAGCGCCGAGGTGGTGCTCAACCAGCTCTATCGCTTCACGCCTCTGCAAAGCTCGTTCCCGGTCAACGCCCTGGCGCTGAACCGCGGCCGACCCGAGCAGATGGGCCTGCGCGCCATGCTCACCGCCTTCGTCGCCTTCCGCGAAGAGGTGGTGGTGCGCCGCACGCGCTTTGAGCTCAGCAAAGCCCGCGATCGCGCCCACATATTGGTCGGCCTGGCCATCGCTGTGGCCAATATCGACGAAATGATTCACATCATCCGCTCGTCCAAGGATCCCGCCGAGGCGCGCGAGCGTCTCGTGGCGCGCAGCTGGCCGATCGGCGACATGATGCCTCTGATCGTCCTGGTCGCCGACCCCCGCAGCGTGGTGATCGACGGCGATCAGTTGCGCCTCAGCGACGAGCAGACCCGCGCCATCCTCGCCCTGACCCTGTCGCGGCTCACCGGCATGGGGCGCGATGAGATCTTGTCCGAAGGCGGGGAATTGGCGGTGGCGATTCGCGGCCATCTGGATCTTCTGTCCTCGCGCGACGCGATCATGGGCGTGGTGCGCGCCGAACTGGTCGAGGTGCGCGAGGCCTACGCCGTTCCCCGCCGCACCCAGATCGTCGAAGGCGACGCCGACGTCGAGGACGAGGATCTGATCGCCCGTGAGGAGATGGTGATCACCGTCACCCACGCCGGTTATGTCAAACGCACGGCGCTCAACACCTATCGCACCCAGCATCGCGGCGGCAGGGGCCGCTCGGGCATGTCGACCAAGGACGAGGACGCTGTCACCCGGGTGTTCTCGGCCTCCACGCACGCGCCGATGTTGTTCTTCTCCTCGGGCGGCAAGGCCTACAAGTTGAAGGTGTGGCGCCTGCCGCTCGGCACGCCCACCTCGCGCGGCAAGGCCTTCGTCAATCTCTTCCCCATCGAGCCTGGGGAAACCATGACGTCGATCCTGACCCTGCCGGAGGACGAGGCGCAGTGGGACGGGCTGGACGTGATGTTCGCCACCCGCTCGGGCAATGTGCGGCGCAACAAGCTGTCGGATTTCGTGCAGATCAACCGCAACGGCAAGATCGCCATGAAGCTCGACGAGGGCGATTCGATCATCGGCGTCAGCCTGCTCACCAGCGTCGATGACGTATTGCTGACCACGGCGCTCGGCCGCTGCATCCGCTTTGGCGCCGACGACGTGCGCGTGTTCGCCGGCCGCGATTCCACCGGCGTGCGCGGCATTCGCCTGGCGGCGGGCGACACCATAATCTCCATGGCCGTGCTGCACGGCGTCGACGCCACGCCGGCGGAGCGCGCCGCTTATATCAAACACGCCGCCGCCCAGCGCGCGGCTCAGGCCGACGCCGACGCCGACGCGCCCGCCCCCGTCGTCGAGGAAGATGAAGACGCCGGCGCCGATGGCGTCGAAAGTCTGCCGGAAGACCGCATCGAGGTCCTGCGCGCCGCCGAGGAGTTCGTGCTCACCGTCTCGTCCGAAGGTTTCGGCAAGCGCACCTCAGCCTATGATTATCGCCGCACCGGCCGGGGCGGTCAGGGCCTGATGGCGCATGACCTGTCGCGGCGCGGCGGGCGCCTGGTGGCCTCCTTCCCGGTCGAGAACGCCGACGAATTGCTGCTGGTCACCGATCAGGGTCAGCTGATCCGCGTGCCTGTGGGGCAGATCCGCATTGCCGGACGCAACACCCAGGGGGTAACCATATTCCGCACCGCCCAGGACGAGCATGTGGTGTCGGTGGAACGCCTGGAAGGCGAAGCGGACGAAGTCTCGGACGATAGCGAGGACGTTCCCGACACGGAGGGGTGAACATGACTAGGATCGGCCTTTATCCCGGCACCTTCGATCCCATCCACAACGGCCACGTCGACCTGATCCGGCGGGCGTTGAAGCTGGTCGACCGGCTGGTCATCGGTGTCGCCATCAACAGCGGCAAGGGCCCGATGTTCACCCTCGAAGAACGGGTGGCGATCCTGCGCGAGGAAACCGCCTGCCTCGCCGGCGGCGCCGACATCGTGGTCCACCCTTACGAAGGCCTGACGCTGGCGGCGGCCCGCGCCGTCGGCGCCTCCGTGATCGTGCGCGGCCTGCGCGCCGTCGCCGACTTCGAATTCGAATTCCAGATGACCGCCATGAACCAGCAACTCGACCGCGAGATCGAGACCGTCTTCCTCATGGCCGACCCGCGTCACCAGGCGATCGCGTCACGTCTGGTCAAGGAAATCGCCATGTTCGGCGGCGATGTGACGCCCTTCGTGCCGGCGGGGGTGAAGAAGCGGTTGATGGCGAAGGTCGGGTGAGCATCGAACCGCCCCTGTATATCAGATGGGGTCAACGTGACGTCGACGGGGGCGTTCACGCCGAATGGAGGGCGTGCCGATGACGACCTATCGGATCAAGGAAATTTGGCGCTATCCGGTCAAATCCATGCAGGGCGAAATGCTGAACCGATGCGAGCTCACGTCCGGGGGCGTACCGTTGGATCGTGGTCGGGCCGTGCGGGACGAGAAGACCCAGACCATTCGCGGCGCCAAATGGATCGCCGGCCTGATGCTCTGCTCGGCGCGCTATATTGAGGGGACCGACGCCGGACTCGTGCCGCATGTGGAGATAACCTTGCCGGACGGCGGTCGCGTGCGCTCTGACGACCCCGACGGAAACGACCGCCTTTCGCGCGCCCTGGACCATTCCGTCATCCTCTGGCCGCTGCGGCCGATGGACGATGACGATCATTACCGGATCAAGGGCCTGATGACGGGTTCGATGGATGAGGAGATGAGCGCTATGTTCGCCCTTTCCCTTATCCCCGGCCAACCGATCCCCGACCTTTCAAAAATTCCTCCCGCTCTGCTGGCCGAAGTCTCGCAGTTCGCCTCGCCGCGTGGAACCTATTTTGATCTCTATCCGGTGCATGTGCTCACCGGCGCGTCCCTGCGCCATATCCAATCCCTCGCGCCGGAATCGGTGATCGATGTCCGCCGTTTTCGCCCCAATTTTCTGGTTGACGACGATTCGGACGACGCCGCTCTGGTTGAGACCGCTTGGCTGGATCGCGATGCGAAGATCGGTGGCGCGAAGCTGCACATCGATATCAAGGCAATGCGCTGCATCATGACCACCCGCGAACAACCGGGCTTGCCGCGCGACGGAGCGGTCATGCGCGCCATGATGCGGCAAACCGAACAATGCCTCGGCGTCTACGCCAATGTCGTCCAAGGCGGCGCCGTCACGGTTGGGGATGATTTTAGACTGGGCTGAACGGGCGTTGTGAAAAGGGAGACGACGTGAAAAGGGGACACAAACCCCTGGTCACGCCCCCAGTTCCATCGATCGCCCGAGCAACGCCGCCCCGCGAGTCGCGCGAATTCCCGTCGGTCAAAAATGAGAATCCCTGCCGGGGCAGGGGTTCTCAAAAAGGCTATCGAATCAGATGCCGAGCAAAGCGTTCAGCTTGGTGATGATCGTCGGCGTCAGGGTCGTCTTGGTCGAGGTCGCCAACTGCGCCTGGGCGGCGACGATCGCCGCCTGGGCGGCCGCCAACGACGCCTGATCGGCCGCGAGCTGGGTATTGGCGGCGGTCAGGCTGCTTTGGGCCGCGGTCAAGCTGGCGTTGGCCGTGGCCAGGTTGGCGGTGGCCGTGTCGATCGCCGTTTGGTTGGCCGGCGACAGGGCGTTGGCCGCCGTGAGGGCGGCCTGCGCGGCGGTTACGGCGGTTTGCGCGTTACTGACATTGGTTTGCGCAACGCTGACCGCCGTTTGATCCTGGCCGACCGCGGTCGTGTACTGGGTCACCGCCGCCTGGGCGGTGACGGTCGAGGACTTGTAGGTGGCGATCGCACCGACGGTCGATTTCGGCGAAGCATGCGCCAGCGCCGTTGGCGAGGCGTGGGCCGCATTGAGCTTGCCGAGCAGGCTGGCGCCGTTGGCGTTCGCCGAGTCCGGGGCGCCCGCGTGCGCGGCGAAGCCGACGCCATTGGGGACATGCGCGGCGGCGACCGCCGGCGGTCCCGCGGTCACACCCGCCGGCGGACCGTGCGTTACGAAAGCCGGAGGGCCTCCCGTCACGAACGCCGGGGGACCATGCGGAACGCCTGCGGGGGGCGTGGCGAATGCAGGGGCGCCGACAAGCAGCGCGATGCTTGCCGAACCCAAAAGCGCGATATCGTATTTCATCTGTCTCTCCTGCTTGATGTGCGCCGCCGTTTCCGGGCGGCTTACTCCCGAAAATACTCTCGATCCGTCAACGCCCGGTCCTAATCCTTGATGCTTAAATCCGGGCGACGTGAACCTTACCTGAACAAGCTCAATCTGAGACCTCCGCCGAGGCGCGGACTGGCGTCGGTGAGTCCGGCCAGACCATAGACGGTGATCCCCCAATTCTTTTGCACTCGATAGGTCAGGTATGGCGACACGACGACTTGCGCCTTGACGCCCTGAGTCACTGGCTGGCGATAACCGAGGCTCACGCCGATGTTCTGATTGGGCGTCGGCTTGTAGTTCAAACCACCGGAAGCCATGACGCCATTCTTCAATTGATAGGTCGGCAGGCTGCCGAGCCATGAATAGCCCGCCGATCCAAACAGCATAAAGCCGGGCGCGATCGTCTTGTAGGCGCTGCCGGTGACCGAAAAATCGGCTTTGGTGGTGCCGATGCCCAGCTTTGCGGTCGGGGCTTTGACCCCGACCCCCAGTTCAATCGCGGGCAGGGCGCCCTTTTCGTGATTGAGCAGATAGGCGGCCGAGAGATTGAGGTCGCCGATGCCCGAACGGGACGTCGTCGGCGCGTTCGGATTTGTGACCGCCACGCCGCCGACTAACAGACCGGGGCCCTTGACCCAGTCGTAGGGGAGAGAGGCCTGCAGCCGCAGCGAGCCGAACTGGGCCTTGAGGTCCAGCGGTACGCCCACGACACTCGTGTCCGACGCCGCGCCATATTTACCGACGGAATAATCAACACCCGTGGCCACTTCGAAACTGGAGTTTCCGAGTAGACCCCAGACCGGACCAGCAGCCGTCGATCGTGACGGCACCGCGACCGGGGCCTGATCTTGAGAATCGGCCGCCGTTGCAAAGTCGACGCCCATGCCGACAGACATTGCCAGCGCGATGATTGAACAGAATGTCACATTTTCGACTGTTTTTAGCTTTGACAAAGACATTTCCCCGATTAGCCGCACATTTTATGTATAAGCGTCATAATATGTTCGTCGATAGTTATGCAAGCTTTAACACGCATCGCCAAATACAATTCCCCACGCGTCGACTTTGGGTCACGCATAGCATCACGCCTACGCTACTCGCCTATATGTCGATCCCGAAATCCGCGACTACGGTCTGGACGGGCGGGCACGCCGAAGCAAAAACGTGGGAATAAGAACAATTTTCCCGCGCTAGCGTCGTGGCCCCATCAACAGCGAACGTGGCGGGTGACGGTCATCGCCGCTCAAATCGGCGCGGGCGCCGACGGGTGGACGGAGAGTGCGCGGCCGATCACGTCAACGGCGCGGCGTCAAACATCTCTATGCCGGTGTTCTCGCTGGAGAGCGCCGCGATCGCCCGCATGAGTCTGGCCGATCCCGGCTGTTTGAAATGCAGGTCGAGGGCAGCCTTGTCGGCCCAATGTTCAACGAACACCAGCCGCAACGGGTTTTCACAATCAACATGCACCGAATGCAGCAGGCAACCGGGCTCGAGGCGCGACCGCGCCACATGGTCGAGGCTCTCCTGGCGAAGGGCGTCGAAGCTGTCGGCTCGTGCGGTAACGCTGCCGGTGACGATGATCATGGCGTTTTTCTTTATCAGCCATCCCTCGATCGATTATGCGAGTTGGGCCGCACGTCGACAATAACGAAATGGTCTGTGGCCGTTGGACGTTGGGTCTCTGGACCAAAAGAAAGGACGGGACGTCCGCCCTCCCGGGGCTTGCCCCGCGCGCTTGAGCCGTTTAGGCGGGGCGCCATGATCTCTCGCCTTGTACCAGCGCTGTGCGCGTCCCTCACCCTTGCCCTCCTGAACTCGCCCGCTCTGGCCGCGTCCAAGCCACCCGCCGGGCCCGCCGAAAGCGACTGGCGCACGCCCGATCCGCAGAACGTGCTGGTGATCGACACCACCAAGGGGCGGATCATTTTCGAGCTTAGCCCCGAGGTGGCGCCGGCGTCAGCGGCCCAAGTGCGCGATCTCGCGCGCACCGGGTTTTACGACGGGCGCGGGTTTTTCCGGGTGATCGACGGCTTCATGGACCAGACCGGCGATCCCACCGACACCGGGACCGGCGGCTCGACCAAACCGAGCCTGCCCGCGGAGTTCACCTTTCGCCGGTCCGCCGACACCCCGCTGACCGTCGTGGTCAAGGCCGGCGGCGTGGAGGCGGGGTTCATCGGCGCCCTGCCGGTGATCAGCCAGACTCTGGATCTGGGCATGTTGACCGCCGACCACAAGGTCCACGCCTATGCCACCTTCTGCGCCGGCGTCGGCGGCCTGGCGCGCACGGCCAACGATCCTAACAGCGGTAACAGTCAGTTCTACCTGATGCGCGATCCGACGCCGCGCCTGGATCAGAACTACACCCCGTTTGGTCGCGCCATCGCCGGCCTCGATGTCATCCGCGCCATCAAGGTCGGCGAACCGGTCGAGGCGCCGATGGACAAGATGCTGAAGGTCCGCGTTCTGGCCGATATACCCGCCGCTGAACGCCCGCTCGTGCGTGTGATCGATACGCGCGGCGCCTGGTTCACGGCTCAGGTCGCCAAGGTCCGAGCCGACCAGACGATCGATTTCTCTATCTGCAATCTCGACATTCCCAGCCAAATTTCCAACCCCGCAAAGTGAGATCCATGTCCGAACTTGAAAACACCCTGATCATGACCCTGGCCACCGGCCCGGTGACCATCCGTCTGCGCCCCGACCTCGCGCCCGGCCACGTGGCGCGGATCACCGAATTGGCCAAGGAAGGGTTCTACGACGGCGTGGTGTTCCACCGCGTGATCGACGGCTTCATGGCTCAGGGCGGCGACCCAACGGGCACGGGCAGCGGCGGCTCGGACAAGCCCAATCTGAAGGCCGAGTTCTCCGACGCGCCGCACAAGCGCGGCGCCTGCTCCATGGCCCGCACGTCGAACCCGCACACAGCCAACAGCCAATTCTTCATCTGCCTGAAAGATTCGAACTTTTTGGATAATCAGTACACGGTATGGGGCGAAGTGATCGACGGCATGGACCATATCGACGCCCTGCCCAAAGGCGAGCCGCCGCGCGATCCAGGCAAGATCATTTCGATGACGGTGGGCGACTAGTTCCTTTGGGCGCGGCGGCGGGCGTCCGGAGCAAACCCCGCCAGCGACATGAGCAGCATCGCGGCGAACGGCCAATCGCCCCACCGGTCGAATGGCGTCCGTTTCAACGCTGGCGGCAAGGGCGCGTCGATGACGCCAAAGGCGCCCTCGCCAAGTTGCTCGCCGGGCACGATCCGCCCGTCGGCGTCGATCATGGCCGAGAGGCCCGTCGGCGTGGCGCGCACCATCGGCAGGCCCTCCTCGATGGCGCGATAGCTGGCGATGTTGAGGTGTTGCATCGGGCCGCTGCCGGTTCCGAACCACGCGTCGTTGGAGATGTTGACGATCCATTCCGCCCGCGCGCCGACCGCGCGCGCGCCGTCGCGGGTGAAGCCGGAGAACAGGCTCTCGTAGCAGATCAGCGGCTGCATCAAGGGCAGACCGGTCACGCGAAGCGGGCGCGGATGGGGTCCGGCGGTGAAGCCGTCGCCGACGTGCACCATCTGCTTGATCCCAAGGCGCGCGGCCAGGGCGTCGAAGGGGATGAATTCACCGAACGGCACCAACCGGAACTTGTCATAGACACCGACCACGCCCAGTCCTTCGATCGTGGGTCGAACGACCGCCAGGCTGTTGAAAATCACATCTTTTCCGCCTCGGCCGCTGCCGTAGCGATAGCCGCCGAGGATCAGGGTCTGCCCGGGTTGCAGGGCGCCGGCGATCGCCACCTGCGTCCAGGTTCGCGGCGCGAGGTAGTCGTCCATGGCCGCCGGGATGGCTCCTTCCGGCCAGATTACAATGTCCGGCCGGCGAGGGGCGGCGCGCGCGGTCAGGCTGACGTAGCGCCGGACAATGTCGCCGAAGATCTGCTGGTCATATTTGCTCTTTTGATTGACGTCGGCCTGGACGATCCTGATCCACGGCGCGTTGGGGCGCGGCGGCGGGACGTCGTTCAGCCGCGCCGCGCCAAACGCGTATAGCCCCGCGACGCTCAAGACCGCGAGCGTGACCGCGATTTTCCCCTCGCGCCCTTCGCGAACAAGCCAGGGTGCGCAGGCGATGGCCAGGGTGATCCAGGTCAACCCATAGGCGCCCACGACGGCGGCCATCTGCGACGGCGCCGATCCCGCGCGCCAGGTCTCTCCCGGCAGGTCCCACGGAAATCCGGTCAGGATGTGCCCCCGCAGCCATTCGACGCCCGCCAGCAGGCCGACAAACGGCAGCGCGCGCCAGACGCCCGCGCCCGCGAACCGTCGGTAGACCGTCGCCGCCGCGCCCCAGAACAAGGCCATGCCGCCCGCCATGACCGCGACGGCGATTGGCGCCATCCAGCCCTGCGCCTGGGCGTCGACCTGAAACGGTTCGTACAGCCACCACAGCGAGACCACGAAATAGCCGACGCCGGAAATCCAACCGCGAAAAAACGCCGATCGAACAGAGACGGCATTGTCGACCAGGGCAAACATCAGGCCATAGCCGAGCAGACCCGGCAGAAACCCCCACGGCGGTTGAGCCAACGCGGCGACAACGCCGGCGAGGAGGGGGAGGACGGCTTTCGCCCTGCCCGCCTTCAACGTCCAACCGTCTCCGCGCCGGCGGTCGGGCGCACGCGCAGGCGTTTGACCCGTCGGGGATCGGCGTCGGTAATTTCGAAGTCGAGACCGGCGGGGTGGGCGATCACCTCGCCCCTTTGCGGCACGCGTCCGGCCAGAGCGGTGACCAGGCCGGCGGCGGTGTCGATGTCCTCATCTTCCAGATCTTCGGTGACGAGGCTCTGATCCAGCGCCGCTTCCAGATCCTCCAGCGCGACGCGCGCGTCGATCTCGAACACGCCACCGGCCCGCCCGACGATCTGATTGGCGACCGCCTCGTCATGTTCGTCGTCGATCTCGCCCACCACCGCCTCGATAACGTCCTCAAGCGTGACGATCCCATCGACGCCGCCGAATTCGTCGATCACCATGGCCATGTGGATGCGGCTCGCCTGCATGCGCACCAACAGGTCGGCGGCGCGCATGGACGGCGGCACAAACAGGGCGTCGCGCTTGAGGCGGCTGAGGATCTGGGCGCCGGCGTCGTTGCGGCGCGCCGGATCGGCCAACCATTTGAACACGTCCTTGAGGTGCGCCACGCCGACCGGATCGTCCAGCGTTTCGCGGTAGACGGGCAAGCGCGAGTGCTCGCTTTCGGCGAAGGCGGCGACCACGGCCTCGAATGGGGTGGAAAGTTCGACGGCGGTGATATCGGCGCGCGGCGTCATGACGTCGCCGACGGTCATGGTCTGAAAGGCTTCGGCCTGATCACGCAGGTCGGCGGCGGCGGCGTCGTGCTGGGTCTCGCCCGGCGCGCCGTCGGGCTTTTTCCGCCAAAGACCGCCGAACAGGCCGCGCCCGCCGCGCGCCTTCGCGTCGTCGCTATCGGTGGGGTTCGACATGATCGTCTCCCGCATAGGGATTGGCGATGCCCAGCTCAGCCAAGATGTCGCGCTCCAAGGCCTCCATGCGTTCAGCGTCCGCATCGATCTGGTGATCATAGCCCAGAAGATGCAGCACGCCATGGACGACAAGATGCGAGAGGTGATCGCCGAGGGATTTCCTCTGCGCGAGAGCCTCGGCGGCGCAGACGCCAAACGCCAAGGCGATATCGCCGAGGTGTCCCACCGGGTTGGGCGCGGCGGGGAATGAGAGGACGTTGGTGGCGTGATCCTGGTCGCGGAAACGAGTGTTGAGGTCGCGCACGGCCTCGTCGTCGGTCAGAAGAATGGTCACATCGCCCAATGCGTGCGAGCGACCGACGGCCTCCGCCGCGTGGCGGGCCAGGGCCTCGGCGCCGGGCAGCGCCTCGGTCCAGGCCGGCGCCTCTGCGTCGACATCGATCATGGACGGCGTTTGGCGGTGTCGGCGTCATAGGCCGTGACGATGCGGCCGACGAGCGGATGGCGGACAATATCCACCCCGGTGAACCGGGCGATCGCCACGCCCTCGACGCCCTCAAGGATCGAGACGGCGTGAGCAAGGCCGGAGTCGTTCGGATTGATCAGATCAACCTGGCTTGGGTCGCCGGTCACGGCCATGCGCGAGCCTTCACCCAGGCGGGTCAGCACCATCTTCATCTGCAGGCGCGAGGTGTTCTGCGCCTCGTCGACAATGACGAAGGCGTGGCTGAGGGTTCGCCCGCGCATGAAGGCGATCGGCGCCACCTCGATCTCGCCGCGCTCGCGGCGGCGTCGCAAGGCCTCGGCGCCGAGAATATTGGTCATCGCCTCCCATACGGGCGCCATATAGGGGTCGACCTTCTCATTGAGGTCGCCGGGCAGAAAGCCAAGCCGCTCGCCCGCCTCAACCGCCGGACGCGTGACGACCAGGCGCTCCACCTCGCCGGCGCGCAACAGGGCCGCGCCGTGCGCCACGGCGAGAAAGGTCTTGCCGGTGCCGGCCGGCCCCAGGCCAAACACCAGATCGTGATTGGAGAGCGCGTCGAGATACCAGGCTTGCGCCGCGGTCTTGGCCGCGACCGATCCGCGCCGCGCGCCGTGAGCGGCGGGCGCGCCGGCGCCCGTGCGAGCCTGATCGATCGCCACGCGCACGTCCGCCGGCGAAACCTCCAGGCGCGAGGCGACCCGGGCGGCCAGCGATTCGTTCACCTGCTTGGCGCCGCGGCGCGCGCCTGCGTCGCCGTTCAGCGACACCCCGCCGCCGGGGGTTTCCATCAAAACGTGGAAGGCGTCTTCGATCAGGGCGGCGTGCCGACCGCCCGGTCCGGCCACCGCGCGCACGGCCGCGTCGGCGAGAGGGAGAAACTCGGATGGACCCCGGCTCAAGCGATTTCCATCGCGCGCTCGCCGCCCAGGCTCATGTGGGCCGACGATTTGATCGTCACGGGCGCGATTTTGCCGATCAGATCCAGGCCGCCGGGGCAATGCACCGCCTGCAGATAGGGACTGCGGCCGACCACTTGGCCGGCGTGGCGGCCGGGCTTTTCGAACAGAACCGGCACGGTGCGGCCAACCGTGTCGGCGTTGAAGGCGCGCTGCTGGGCTTCGAGCAGGGCCTGCAACCGCGCCAGTCGTTCGATCTTGACCTCTTCGGCGACCTGGCCGGCCATGGCCGACGCCGGCGTGCCCGGACGGCGCGAGTATTTGAATGAAAAGGCGCTCGCGTGGCCAACGTCGCGCACCAGGCTCATCGTCGCTTCGAAATCGGCGTCGGTTTCGCCGGGAAAGCCGACGATGAAGTCACCGGAAAGGGCGATATCGGGACGAGCGGCGCGCACCCGCTCGATGGTCTTCAAATAGTCATCGGTGGTGTGCGACCGGTTCATCGCCTTCAGAACCCGATCCGATCCCGACTGCACCGGCAGATGCAGGTAGGGCATCAGGGCCTCGACCTCGCCGTGGGCGGCGATCAGGTCGTCGTCCATGTCACGCGGATGGCTGGTGGTGTAGCGGATGCGCGCCAGCCCCGGAATGCGCGCCAGGCGCCGGATCAGCGCAGCCAGTCCGCCGCCCTCGTCGTTCGCAAAGGCGTTGACGTTCTGCCCCAGCAGCGTGATCTCGCGCACGCCCCGCTCGGCTAGGACGCGGGCCTCGCGCTCGATATCGCCGGACGGCCGAGAGTATTCTGCGCCGCGCGTATAGGGGACCACGCAGAAGGTGCAGAACTTGTCGCAGCCCTCCTGAATGGTCAGAAACGCCGTCACGCCGGTGTCGCCGCGATCGACGGGCAGGGCGTCGAACTTGGCCTGGGCTTCGAAATCGGCGGCCAGCGTCTCGCCATTGGCGCGGTGGGCGCGGGCGATGAGTTCGGGCAGTCGGTGATAGCTTTGCGGCCCGACTACCAGGTCGACGGCGCTCTGCCGGCGGATGATCTCCGCCCCCTCGGCCTGAGCAACGCAGCCCGCTACGGCGATCAGCATTTCGCCCCCGCTCTCGGCTTTGCGCAGCTTCATCGCCTTGATTCGCCCCAGCTCCGAATAGACCTTTTCGGTGGCCTTCTCGCGGATATGGCAGGTGTTGAGCACCACCAGATCGGCCCCTTCCGGATCGTCGGTGAGACCATAGCCGAGCGGGCGCAGAACGTCGGCCATCCGCTCGCTGTCATAGACGTTCATCTGACAGCCGTAGGATTTGATGTGTACGCGTTTGGCCGGCGAACGGGCGGTCATGGACGTCTAGTCATCCGACGGCACCCCGTAGAGTTCCAGGCGGTGGTCCACCAGACGATAGCCGAGGCGCCGCGCGATCGCCTTTTGCAGCGCCTCGATCTCGTCGTCGACGAACTCCAGCACCTTGCCGCTTTTCATGTCGATCAGGTGATCGTGGTGCGTCTCGCTGGCCTCTTCATACCGCGAGCGACCGTCACGGAAATCGTGGCGGGTGAGGATACCGGACTCTTCGAAGAGCCGCACCGTCCGATAGACCGTGGCGATGGAGATGTGCGGGTCCACCGCGTGGGCGCGACGGTGCAGTTCCTCGACATCGGGATGGTCGCCGGCCATCGACAACACCCGCGCGATGACGCGGCGCTGCTCTGTCATGCGCATGCCTTTTTCGATACACAGTTTTTCCAACCGGTCCAGGTCGTCGCTCCACGTCAGTTCGAAGGGCGACATCATAGAGAGCCGCGCGTCAGATGTTAAGGTCGCGCCGCATGACGCGCGCCGCCACGGCTCCGGCGGGACGGGCGTAATAGGCCGTTCGGCGACCGACATCGACGAACCCCGCGCCGGCGTAGAGCGCAAGGGCGGCGAGATTGTCCTCCGCGACTTCCAGAAACATCGCTTGCGCGCCAGCAAAGGCGGCGAGCGCCATGGCCTTGTTCAACAACAGGTCGGCCAGCCCCCGACGACGATCGGCGGGCCGCACCGCGAGGGTCAGAATTTCCGCCTCGTCGGCGATCCGTCGGCACAAAACAAAACCGACCACCGGCCCGGGCTCGCCCACCGCCAAGGCGAAGGCGCCTGGGCCGGCCAGGACTTCGGCAAAGGCGTCGGCGCTCCACGGCGTCTCGAACGCCTGGGCGTGCACCGCGGCCAGACGCGGCGCGTCTCGCGAAAAGACCGGCGTGGGGGTCACGTTGCCTTCGGCTTGGCGTCGGGCGGGCGAAGATAGAGTGGGCGCGGCGGCGTAATCGGCGCTCGGGCGGCCAGGGCGGCCACCGTCGCCGGATCGGGCGAAACCAGCGCGATCCGACGCGCCACCCCGCTGATCGACGTCAGCAGCGACGCGATCGGGCCGACCAAGGTCACCTCGCCCAGATTGTGCGCCTTAAGCATCAGGGCGGCGGCGATCTCCAGCGCCATCACGTCCGGGCCGCTGGCCGCCCGCCTGTCGTCGAACTGCTGCAGATAGACATTGCCGCGCCCCGCATCGATTACGGCGACCATTGCGCCCATCTCGTCGGCGCTTTCCGCCAATGCTTCGAGGCTGCCGACGCCGATGCAGGGACGATCCAGGGCCAGCGCCAGGCCCTTGGCGAAGGCGAGGCCGATGCGCAGACCCGTGAAGGAGCCGGGTCCGATGGTGACGCCGATCCGGTCCAGATCACTGAAGGCGAGACCGGCCGCCGTCATCGCCTCCCGCGCCATCGGCGCCAGCCGTTCCTGGTGGCCGCGCGTCATCGGCTCGGACATCGACGCCAGGACGCGCTCGCCGTCGATCACGGCGACCGAACAGGCGCCCAGACAGGTGTCGAGGGCGAGCGTGATCACCTAGATGATCTTGCACGCCTCATCGAAGCTGAACCGGGGTAGGCGGGGGAACAGGTTTTCTTCTGTTCCATAGCCGACCGAGCACAGGAAATTCGACTTGATGCGCGTGCCGGCAAAAAAAAGGGCGTCGACCTTGCCGTTGTCGAACCCGGACATCGGCCCGCAGTCGAGACCAAGCGCGCGCGCCGCGATGATGAAATAGGCACCCTGCAGGCTGGCGTTACGGAAGGCGACCGTTTCGGTCATGACCGGGTCGGTAAACGTGTCTTTCATGCCCGGCGCCGGAGGGAACAGCCTGGGTAGAGTCTCGGGGAAGTCGAGGGCATAGCCGATGATCGCGGTCGCCGGCGCCTGTTTGATCTTCGCCTGATTGGCGCCCATCGACACCGAGGCGAGCTTCTCCTTGGCCTCGGCGCTTGTGACGAAGACGATGCGCGCGGGATTGGAATTGGCCGCCGTCGGGGCCCATTTGGCCAGATCATAGAGTTCGTGGAGAAGGCTGTCGGGCACCGGCGTCGCCGACCAGCCGTTGCGGGTGCGGGCTGTGCGGAACACCTGGTCGAGGGCGATATCATCCAGGCGAGCCGACATGCTATGAATCCTTTGAAGTTCGAGTTGAAGGGATGATCGCGGCGACGCTTTTAGAGCGCTTGTTCGACCCGGGTGACCTCGGGCACATAGTGCTTGAGCATGTTCTCCACGCCGGCCTTTAGCGTGGCCGCCGAAGAGGGGCAGCCGGCGCAGGCCCCGCGCATGTGCAGCCAGACCACGCCGGTGTCGGGCTCGAAGCGTGAAAACAGGATGTCGCCGCCGTCCTGAGCGACGGCGGGACGAATCTTCGCGTCGAGCAGGTCCTTGATCTCAAGGACGATCTGCGCCGCTTCGCCTTCGTAGACCACATCGTCGTGACCACCCGCGTCGCCTTCGGTCAGCAAAGGTCCGCCGTCGGTGAAATGGTCCATGATCGCCGCCAGGATCGGCGCCTTGATGTGCGCCCAGTCGTGGTCCTCATCCTTGCGGACGGTGAGAAACTCGGCCCCGTAAAACACCCGCTCCACGCCGCCGATGCCAAACAGGCTGGTCGCCAGGGGAGACGCCTTGGCTTCTTCGGCGTCATGGAATTCCCGGGTCCCCGCGCCCAGCACTTCGCGGCCGGGCAGGAATTTCAGCACCGCGGGATTGGGCGTGGTTTCGGTCTGGATGAACATGGCTCTTACGATCTCCGTCCTGCGTTAGATGGCGCGGCCCGTTGGCGAGCGCAACCTTCCAAGGCTCAGGAACCCGGCCAGTAGCCGACGATCTTGCGGGTTTCCGCCAGGATCGGCGCCGCGATCGCGCGCGCGCGCTCGCTGCCGTCGGCGAGAATGCGATCGATCTCGGCCGGATCGGCCATCAGCCGGCGCATGTTTTGCGTCACCGGGGCCAGGGTCTCGACCATCAGATCGGCGAGGGCCGGTTTGAACGCGCCAAAGCCCTGACCGCCGCGGGTTTCCAGCACCCGCGCCTTGGTCTGGCCCGACAGGGCCGCAAAGAGACCGACCAGGTTATCCGCCTCGGGGCGATCCTTTAGACCCTCGACTGTTTCGGGCAGCGGCGCGGGATCGGTTTTGGCGCGGCGGATCTTGCCGGCGATGGCGTCGGCGTCGTCGGTGAGGTTGATCCGCGACTGGTCCGACGGGTCGGACTTGGACATTTTGGCCAGGCCGTCGCGCAGAGACATCACCCGCGCGCCCGGCCCCTCGATCAGGGGTTCGGTAAGGGGGAAGAAGCCCGGTGCGCCAAAGTCATGATTGAACTTGGCGGCGATGTCGCGGGTCAACTCCAGATGCTGTTTCTGGTCCTCGCCGACCGGCACGTGCGTGGCTTTGTAGAGCAGGATGTCGGCCGCCTGCAGCACCGGATAGGTGTAGAGGCCGACGCTGGCGCGCTCCTTGTGCTTGCCGCTTTTTTCCTTGAACTGGGTCATCCGGTCGAGCCAGCCGAGGCGGGCGACGCAGTTGAGAATCCACGCCAGATCGGCGTGTTCGCGCACTGCGGACTGGGGAAAGATGATCGCTTTTTTCGGATCCACCCCGGCGGCGACATAGGCCGCCGCGATCTCGCGCGTCTGAGCGGCCAGGGCGGCGGGGTCTTGCCAAGCGGTGATGGCGTGCAGATCGACGACGCAGAACAAACATTCCATCTGGTCCTGCAAGGCGACGAACTTCACCAGAGCGCCCAGATAATTGCCAAGGTGAAGCGCGCCGGAGGGCTGAACGCCGGAAAATACGCGCGGCGGACCCGCGTAGGGTGAGGGGGGGTGGTCAGTCATGGCTTTGGCTTTTCAAAAACGGGATCACATGTCCAGCGCGCACAACGCGCCGGCGGTTCAAAGGGCGTCGGTCGCGACGCGCCATCGACGCCATGAGGTCCGTTCAAAAGCCATGGCGGCGATGTACAGGCACGCGTCGGCGCCGTCCAGCGTCAGCCGCAAAGCCTCGCGCTCCGGGCGGTCGGCGGGCGGTCAAATGGCGGTGTTTTGGCGGTTTTTGGCGGTCGGATGGCGGTCAATTGGCGGCTTATGGCGGTCGTGCAGCGCGGGAGATATTCCATATCATATTGATATTTCATAATATTAATTCAAAGCTCAATCGAAACGGTCGTTTCGCGCCCGCCTCTGCGGGTCCTCGGACCGATTGGTCCGGCGATAAGTTGCATATTGCAACAAATTTCAACCGGTTTCAAGCCGCGCGGAAGCGCGCGGCGGCGAGCGTTGCCGCCCCGCTTGTTTCGCCGCGCCGGCGGCGGAAGAACCGTGCGTCGGCTATTTTTCGTACTTGAAACTGACCCGCAGGCGGCTGCGATAGTGCTCGATCTGGCCTTTGGGCCCGAGGGTTATATCCAGCTCGACCACCTCGGCGACGCGCAGGTCGCGCAGGGATTTGGCGGCCGTAGCCAGGGCCTCGGCCGAGGCCGCCTCCCAGCTGGTCTTGCTCGTGCCGATGATTTCGGTGACGCGATAGACGCTCATGGGTTTCTCCCTTTTTCCGTGTTTCCCGGATTCAGGAATAGGGCGCCCTAAACTGACCCCGCGTCAAGACATGCCGGCGTCGCCGCGCGACGGCGCCCGTCTTTTGGCCGCGCACCCCGAAGCCGGGCGCCCCGCCGAGGATATGGAGCCTGAATTTCGGGAATGGCCGATCAGCTTTGGCGCGGGCGGCTATGCCGCGCTTTATCGTTACGAGGGCGGCGAGGTGGCGATCCTGGCGGTCCGGCATGGGCGGGAGGAGGGTTTTTAGAGGGGACGAACCCGAGCGTGGTTCCGAGGAATCACCATACTCGATGCCCGCTCCAAATATTCAGAGACACGCATCCGAAGGTCCCTCGCCGTTTATCGCCGATATCCGGCCATCCGCGGTCGCGCGCCAACGGACGCTGAATGTGATGCTACACACCAGGTGGTGTTCGTGACGAACGGCCTGATGCTCCGTCCCCGTGGCGCCGCCCCAATCAACCTGGGAGAACCCCTCGGTTTTGAGAACGCCGGTCATCGATTGCTCGGAAGAACCGACCGGAAATTCACGACGAACGCGATCAGGGAAGACGGCTCTTTGAGCTTCAGCGTTGGCGCCGGGGACGGCGACCGTCAGTTCGACGGGGGTTTTGTCGAAGCTTTTCGACCAGGCCCAAATCAATGTGCCGGCCACGCTGAGCGCGACAACCACCGCGAAAAGCGCGATTCTTTTGGCCCATCGTATCAACACCGCTTTCATTTCCTAGCCTCCTACCGCCCCGCGCTGGCCCGCGCTTTCAGCAGCCGTCCGGCGCGCGGGTCGTCGGGGGCATCCAGCACTTCGGCCAGGCGCGCGTGCACGGCGGCGGCGCGGGCCGGGTCGGTGAGTTTCTTGCCGTTGGCGGTCACCACATAGAAGGCGTCCACCGCCCGTTCGCCATAGCCGTCGATGTGGGCCGACTGGATCGAGAGTTCGGATTCCGAAAGCGCCCGGGCCAGGGCCTCCAGCAGACCGGGCCGGTCGCGGCCGGAGGCTTCGATCACCGTGGCGTCGTGCGAGGCGTCATTGTCCAAGGCCACGGTCGGGGCAATGGTGAACGGCGATGGGCGGCTGAGGGTGGCGTCGCCGTGGGTCGCGATCTCGGGCGGCTCGCCGCGTCCGGCCGCTTCGAGCGCGGCCGTCAGGCGGCTCAAGGAACGGGGGTTGTCGGCGCCGAACGGGCGTCCGGAGGTCTCCTGCACGAAAAACACGTCCAGCGCTTCGCCGAGCGCCGAAGTGAAGATGCGCGCGCCGACCACATTACCGTCGAGATTGGAGATGGCCAGGGCGAGGTCGGCGAACAGGGCCCGGCGGTCCTTGGCGGCGACGACGATTTCGGCGGCGTTGCGGTCGGCGCGGATCACGGCCTGGGCCGCCGCGCCACCTTCGGCGCGGGCGCGGGCCGCCAGGGCGGCGTGGGCGCGGTGTTCGTCGGGCGAGAAGGCGGCGAAATAGGCGTCCTCCATGGCGCTGGCCCAGGCCTTGGCGTCCGGATCGGCGGCGACCAGGGCGGTGCGGGCGTCATAGGCCAGGGCTTCCTGCCGTCGGCGCGCGACGCCGGCGATGTCGGACGCCCGGCCGCCGCGGAAGATCGCTTCGGTGGCGGCGTAGAGTTCGCGCAGGAGCTGGCCCTTCCAACCGTTCCATACGCCGGGGCCCACCGCGCGGATGTCGGCCACCGTCAGCACCAGCAAGAGGCGCATGCGTTCGGGGTTTTGTACGATCGCGGCGAAGGCGGCGACGGTGGCGGGGTCGGCGACATCGCGCTTTTGGGCGAAATCGCTCATCACCAGATGGTGTTCGACGAGCCAGGCGATGAGCTCGATCCGCCGCCGCTCCAGGCCCATCCGCTCACAAGCCTGCCGCGCCGCCCGAGCGCCGGCTATTTCCTGGCCGCCGACGCCGCCCTTGCCGGTATCATGCAGCAGCATGGCCAGATACAGCGCCTCGCGGTCCTCAATCAGGGGTGTGATCAGGGTGGCCAGCGGGTGATCTTCGACGAACCTACCGGTGGCGATATCGTTGATGATGCCCACGGCGCGCAGGGTGTGCTCGTCAACCGTGTAGGAGTGGTACATGTTGAACTGCATCTGCGCGACGATATGGCCGAACTCGGGGATATAGCGCCCCAGCACGCCGGCCTCGTTCATCAATTCCAGGGTTCGCTGGGCCTTCCGGCCGCGTGCGATGATGTCCAGAAACACGGCGGTGGCCTTGGGGTCGCGCCGCACCTTAGACGTGATCAGCCCGAGACTGCGCGTGGCGGCTGTGAAGGCGTCGGGGTGCAGATCCAGGTCGCGCGCATCGGCGATCTGGAACAGGCGCAGCAGATTGATCGGGTCCGCCTCAAACGTTTCCGGACCAGCGACGCTCAACCGGCTGCCTTCCAGGATGAAGCCGGCGTCGATCTTGGTGCGGTGCGGCGCCCGGCCTGGGAACATGCGCAAAAGGCCGCGCGGTTCGGATTTCATATGCTCGGCTTCGAGCTTGGCCGCGAAAGCCCGGGTGAGGGTGCCGACGGTCTTGGCGATCAGGAAATAACGCCGCATGAAGCGCTCGACTGCCGGGGTGTTGTCGCCATCCTTGCGCGGGCGGTCGTGATAGCCCATCCGCCGAGCGACCTCCGGCTGGACGTCGAAGGTGAGGCGCTCTTCGGGACGGCCGGTGGTGAAGTGCAGGTGGGCGCGCACCGCCTCCAGAAAATCAAAGGCGCCGATGAAGGCGCGCACCTCGCGGCCCTCGAACATGTCCAGGCGCATGACCGCTTCAAGGCTGTCTGCGGGATGCAGATATTGGGCGATCCAGAACAGGGTGTGCAAATCCCGCAGGCCGCCCTTGCCCTCTTTGACATTGGGTTCGACCATGAACCGGCTGGCGCCGGCCCGCGCGTGCCGCTCGTCGCGCTCCCTGAGCTTGGCGGCGACGAACTCGGCGCCGCTGCCCTTGACCACCTCGTCGCGGAATCGTTTCATAAGATTGGCCGCCAGATCGGGGTCGCCGGTCAGGCGGCGGGCCTCGAGGATCGAGGTGCGGATGGTCATGTCGGCGCGGGCGAGCTTGATGCACTCATTGACCGTCCGCGAGGCGTGGCCGACCTTGAAACTCAGGTCCCACAGGGCATAGAGCATGAACTCGATCACGCTCTCGGTGTGCGCGGTTTCCTTGTACGGACGCACGAACAAAAGATCGATATCCGAGAAGGGCGCCAAGGCCCCCCGGCCATAGCCGCCGACCGCCATCAGGGCGATGCGTTCACCCTCGGTCGGATTGCGGGCGCGGAAGACATGCACGGTGGTGAAATCATAGAGCGCGCTGATGACCTCGTCGGTGACGCCGCAGATCAGGCGCGCGGTCTCGACCCCGCCGGCGCCGTTCTCCAGCCGCTCCTTGGCGATCATCCGGCCGCGAAACAGGGCCGCCTTGAGGATCTCGATCGCCCGGCGTCGCTGCTCTTGCTCATCGCCGATGGCGTCGAGGGCGGCGGTGGAGAGTTGCGAGCGCAACCGATGGCCGTCGACGACATGTTCCAGGCGGGTAGGGCGCAGGCGAGGGGGCATGGGGGAAGATATAGCGCGCGTCGACGCCGTTGGCTTGCCTGATCTCGAGCGCGCGGAAGCGACCGCCGATTGGGCCGCCGCCGTTCGCCCGGTGCGCCGATGTGACGCTTTGACAGCACCCCGCGATTATGCCCTGCTTCGCGTCAGGTCCAGGGTTCGAAGGGAGTGTTTCCGATGGGTTCGATCGCATGTTGGCTGATACCGTTTCTGATCGGCGTGTTGGTCGGTTGGCTGCTGAACTGGCTGCTCATCCGGATGATGCACAAGGATCAACCCGCTCCAGCGACCGTTGTCGCACCCATCCCGACACCCACATCCGCCCCGGTTGCTGCCGCAACGCCCGCTGCCACCACGTCCGCTCCGGCGCCGAAGCCGCCATCCCCGGCGGCAAAGCCGGCCGCTCCGGTCGCGACCGCCGCCGCCGCCACGGCGGCGGTGGTCGATCTTGCCGCCGCGCGCGCCGCCGGTTTCACCATGAAAGGCGCCGATGATCTGACGATCATCGAAGGCGTTGGTCCGAAGATCAATGAACTGATGAAAACCCACGGCGTGAACACCTTCGCCGACCTCGCCAAGTCGAGCCTGCCCAATCTGCAAAAGGTTCTCGACGCCGGCGGACCGCATTTCCGCCTGGCCAATCCGGAAACCTGGCCGCGCCAAGCGCGGTTTGTCGTCGACAACCGCTGGTCCGCCCTCAAGGCGTTCCAGGACCAGATGGGCCGCAGGCCGCCTGGTCCGGCGAAGTCTTGAGCGCGGCATAGGGATTTAGATCATGACCAAGGTCATCGATTGGTCGCGGTTCACCCCGTGGACCTGGATCATCGCTTCGGGGCTGGCGATCATCGTGCTGGTGATGTGGATGTTTGGACTGCGCGGCGGCTGTTGCAACGCTGTCGCGCCGGCGGCCGCGCCCGCCGTCGTCGCCGTCGCTTCGGCGCCGCCCGCGCCCGTGGCCGCCCCGCCGGTCGCCGTCGCCAAACCGGGGGACGTCAAGTGCGGCGGCTCCATCACCGCTTCGGTGACCTTCGCCAGCGGGGCGGCGACGCTGGATGACGCCGGCAAAAAGCTCGTCGACGCCATCGGTCCGTGCCTGAAGGACGGTCACTATGAGATCGGCGGTTACACCGACTCGAGTGGCAATGCCGCGTCCAATACGACGCTCTCGCAACAGCGGGCCGATGCGGTGAAGGCCTTGATCGTGGCCGACGCCGGCGTTCCAGTCGCCAACCTGACGGCGAAGGGCTTTGGATCGGCCAATCCCTTGGTGGACAACGCCACACCGGAAGGCCGCGCCAAAAACCGGCGGATCGAGTTCATCAAGAAGTAGGCTCCGGGTTTGCCATGACGCGCGTCCCGCCGCCGCTGTTGGTCAGCCGGTAATCCGATAGCGGTCGTCGCGATCGGGACAGACGCGGACGTAGCGGTCCTCATCGCGATCCCCAAAGCGGGTAGGGGCGATCGCCAGGCGGCAGCCGCGCCCGGTATAGTAGTCCCTGTCGTAACGGCCGCTGGCGCCGTGCTCCCAGTCGCCCTCGCGGTAGGAGGAGGTCTGGTAGTAGTAGAAATAGTAGCCGCGATCATCGCAACTGGCCGCGCTTCGGCCGATATCGGCGCCCACGACGCCGCCCAGGACCGCGCCGACGAAGACCCCGCCGGGGCCGCTTCCATCGATACGGACGCCCGTACCTATGGCGCCGCCCGCCAGCGCCCCGATCACCCCGCCCGCGATGGCATGGTCGTTCGCGCGCTGTTCGCACGCGCTGTCGCGGTAGGCCTGATAGGGATCGTCACCGCGGTAGGCGACCGGCCGGCCGAAGTCGCGATCGTAGGCGCCCGGGCCATAGAGTCGCACATACTCATCTGGACGGTCCCGATAGTAGGCCAAAAAAGCGCCGGCTCCGTGCTCGGCGTCATAGTCAGCGCGGGCGCGTTCATAGGCGTCATGCTGCCGCGCGTAGACGTCACGCCTGGCGGCGAAGTCGCTGGACTGGTCCCGGTAGCGGGCCTGGGCGTCCTGGTACTGGCGCTGCAGACGCTGATAGTCCTGTTGTTGTTGGTCATAGGTCGGGCCGGCGGCCTGGGCCATCGACGCGCCCGCGCCGACCGCCAGAAGGACGGCCAGGGACGCGCATGGGTGCAACGATTTCATGTGAGTGCTCCGTTTTCGGGATCGCCGCGCGGGCGACCCCTCCCACCCCAACGCCACGTTCGGACTTAGGTTGCGGGCCGATGGTGGGAACCCGATCGCCGAATGGATCCGTGGCTGTTGGCGCCGATCCCGTGAGGTCATGGGCGCCTGTACCAGAACGCTCGTTCATCAAGACATAAGTCCCGATCCGGGCGCGTCCGGCCTGCTCAATTGCCGAGGCCTTTCAGTCGATAAAGCGCGTCCATCGCCTCGCGCGGGCTCATGCCGTCCAGATCGAGGGCGGCCAGGGCGGTTTCCACGGGTGAGGGGCCGGGGCGCGCGACGCCGGCCGACTCACTCACCGCAAACAAGGGTAGTTCGGCCAGGCCCGCGTGCGATGTCGCCTCGCGTTCCAGCCGGTCGAGCACCTGCCGCGCGCGGGCGACCACCGGGCCCGGCACTCCGGCCAGCTTGGCCACTTGCACGCCGTAGGATCGATCGGCGCAGCCGGGGCCCGCTTCGTGCAGGAACACCAGATCGCCGTTCCACTCCTTGGCCCTGAGGGACAGGTTGGAGACGTGCGCCAGGCGGTCTTCGAGCACGGCCAGCTCATGATAGTGGGTGGCGAAGAGCGCGCGGCAGCGATTGGCGTCGTGCAGGGCCTCGGCGCAGGCCCAGGCGATCGCCAGGCCGTCATAGGTCGCCGTGCCGCGGCCGATTTCGTCCAAAATCACCAGGGAGCGCGGTGTCGCCTGGGTCAGGATGGCGGCCGTCTCGATCATTTCGGCCATGAAGGTCGAGCGTCCGCGCGCCAGATCATCACCGGCGCCGACCCGGCTGAACAGGCGGTCGACCACGCCAAGGCTCAGGGATTTGGCCGGGACGAAACAGCCCGCCTGAGCGAGCACGGCGAGGAGGGCGTTCTGGCGCAGAAAGGTCGACTTGCCGGCCATGTTCGGTCCGGTGACGATGGCAAGCCGCGCGCCCGAGTGGCCGGCGCCGTCGAGCGCGCAATCGTTGGGCGTGAAGACCTGACCGGCGCGACGCACTGCGGCCTCCACCACCGGATGGCGCCCGCCCCGGGCGTCGAAATCGAGGGACTGGTCGATGACCGGACGGGTCGCGCCCACGTCGGCGGCCCATTCGGCCAGAGCGGCGGCGACGTCAAGGCGCGCCACGCCCTCGGCGGCGGCGAAGATCGCGGCGCTAACATCGCAGGCCGCCGCGCGCCAGGTCTCGAAGATCGCCGTTTCCAGGCCGAGGGCCTGCTCGCCGGCGCGGGCGATGCGCGCATCAAGATCGGCCAGCTCGACAGTGGTGAAGCGCACCTGATTGGCCAGGGTCTGGCGATGGATAAAGACGCCCGACAACGGCGGTTGCATCAGAGGCTCGGCCTGACGCGCCGTCGCCTCGACAAAATAGCCGAGGACCGCGTTGTGGCGGATTTTCAGAGGCACGCCGCTCTCACCCGCCAGGCGCGTTTCCAGGGCGACAATCACCCGGCGGCTGTCGTCGCGCAGAGCCCGGGCGCCGTCCAGCTCGGCCGAAACGCCGGCGGCGACGAACCCGCCGTCCCGCGCCAGGCCCGGCAGCTCAGGGCCAAGACCCGCCGCCAAAATCCGGCAAAACGCCGCGAGGGCGGGCTTGTCGCCCAAGGTCAAGGCGTGGGCGGCATCGGCGATCTCCGGCGGCCACGGCGACAGGGCGTCGACGTCGGCGTTCAAAGCGTCGGCGATGGTGTCGGCGATGGTCAGAGCGTCGCGCAGGCAGCCCAGGTCCCGCGGTCCGCCACGCCCCAGAGCAAGTCTCGAGAGGGCGCGGGCCATGTCGCCGGCGCCCCCCAACCGCTCACGCATCGCCTCGCGCAGACCGCGCCGCTCTAGAAACCAGGCGACGGCGTCCAGCCGCGCATCGATCGCCGCGGGCGAGAGCAGGGGGCGCGACAGCCGCGCGGCGAGGAGACGCGCCCCCGACGCGCTCACCGTACGGTCGATCGCGGCCAGGAGCGAGCCGTCGCGGGCGCCTGACTGGCTGCGTTCGATTTCCAGGCTGGCGCGCGTGGCCGGATCGATGCTCATGACGTCCGCCTCGCCGGCGCGCCGGGGCGGACGCAAGGCGGGCAGGCGGCCGGCCTGAGTGGTTTCCAGGTGAGCGGCGATCAGGCCAAGGGCGGAAACCTCCGCGCCGGTCAGGGCGCCGAAGCCATCGAGCGTGTCGACCCCGTACAACCGCTTCAGGCGCGCCTCGGACGCCGCCGGCTCGGCCAGGGCGCTCGGCATGGGCTGTACCGCCCCGCCCGCCGCCTCGACGGCGCCGCGCACGCTTGCGTCGGCGAACAGGCGATCGGGGACGAGGATTTCGGACGGTCGTAGAGCCGCCAACGCCGCGGCGAGGCCTTCGGGCGCGAGGTGCAGACACTCGACCTCGCCGGTGGAGATCTCCACGCTCGCCACCGCCGCCTGGCCGCCGCGCAGGGCCACCGCCGCCAGACGATTGGCGCCGCGCGCATCCAGCAGACCGTCTTCGGTCAGGGTGCCGGGGGTCACCACCCGCACCAGATCGCGCCGCACCACCGCCTTGGCGCCGCGTTTGCGCGCTTCGGCGGGATCCTCCATCTGCTCGCACACCGCGACCTTGAAGCCGGCGCGGATCAGCTTGGCGAGATAGGCCTCGTGGGCGTGCGCCGGCACGCCGGCCATCGGGATCGGCCGGCCGGCGTGGGTCCCGCGATGGGTGAGAGTGATGCCGATGGCGGCGGCGGCCTTTTGCGCGTCATCGAAGAAAAGTTCGTAAAAATCGCCCATGCGGAAAAAGATCAGAGCGTCGGGCTGACGCGCCTTGGCGTCGAAATACTGCGCCATTACCGGCGTGGCGCCATCGGCGGTCGTGGCGTGAGCGGGAATCGGGGGAGCCGGCGCGTTCATCGTGGGCACGCTATAGCGTGGGCGGCGGGCGCCCAAGGGGTAGTGGCGCCACGATTTTTGCGAAACGTCCGTTCGCGGGGTGGTGGAACGAACGTCATGATCTGCCGTTCACGGGTCATGCCAATGCAACGGTCGGCGATTCGCGCTGGCTCAGGCGACATTTCATGAGACGCACGCGCGGCAATCCATGGTTTGCAATCGGGCTCGACGCCTGGCGGCTGGGCATGGAAGCCTCGACCGTCATCGGTCTTCGAACCTTGAAGATCGCCCAGGGCGGCGCGAACGCGCGCGCCGAGACCGAGCGGATGATCAACGAGAAGATTGAAGCGGGCGTGGCGTTGCAGACTTTAGCGATGACCGGCGCCCTTGGGTCCACGCCGGCCAGCGCACTCCCGATCATGCCCGGCGTTCAGGGTCCGGTGCGAACTTTTTTCCAACGTCGCGAAACGCACTTCGTTCCGTCCCTTGCGCCGGCGCCGTGACGGACATCAAGTCCATGCGGGGCGCCCGACGAACGGACCTTGAGTAGTTTCCGAATCTTTCGCAATTTAGACTTCGCGCTAGTGTGGGTCACCAACGCTTGAAACCAACCTGCGCTTCCCCCCCGGCGCGGCATTTGGGGCGCGGCGGATTAAGTTCCGCTTAGCGGCGTACAAGACGGCGTTGGTTATGGGCCGGCCGCCCCCCCCGGCGGCCGGCCCATTTCATCGGGCGATATGCCGGCTGCACTAAAGGCGTATCGGGCGGCTCTCGATGACCGCCCCGAAGGGATTTTCTGGTGTTGCTGACTCAAGACGGCGTCTGCTGGAAAGTGACGACGGCCAGTCGCGCGGCGATCCTCGTTGACACGAAAGCCTATTTCGACGCCGCCAAGCAGGCGATGCTCAAGGCGCGGCGATCCATTCATTTCCTGAATTGGGCGTTTGAACCGGAGACACCGCTAAACCCTCTTCCCGGCGGCGGAAAAGACGATGAATGTATCGCCGATTTCCTCAAAAACCTGGCCGAAGAGCGGCGCGACCTGGATATCCGCATACTGTGCTGGAAATCCGCGATGCCCGTGGCCGCGACCCAGAATTTCTTTCCCTTGGCGGATCGCAGCGCGTTCGCGGGCAGCCGGGTGAAATTCGTCCTCGACGGCAAATTGCCGGTTGGCGCGAGTCACCATCAAAAAATGATCATTGTTGATGACGCGGTCGCCCTTTGCGGCGGCGCCGACTTCGGACCGGATCGCTGGGATACGCCAAAGCATCTGGACGATGATCCGCGCCGGAAGAAAGCGAAGGGCGGCAAAAAAGGTTTCGACAGTCGCCATGAGGTCATGAGCATCGTCGACGGCCCCGCCGCCGCCGCGCTCGGCGACCTGTTCCGCCAGCGCTGGGAGCGATGCCGCGGCGAAACGCTGGAATTACCGACGGAGTCCGCTGCCGACGTCTGGCCAGACGGTGTTGAGCCCGCCTTCACCAATATCACCATCGGTCTTTCCCGGACGCAGGGCGCCTGGCGCAAGGATCCGGAAGTGCGCGAGTGCGAGGCCCTGCATCTGGCCAGCATCAACGCCGCCCGGCGCTGCATTTATATGGAAAATCAATATTTTACCTCCGAACTGATTGCCAAGGCCCTGGCGCGCCGTTTGGCGGAGCCGAATGGACCGGAAATCGTGCTGATCTCGACCGAACACTCGCCGAGCTATTTTGATCGGCTCACGATGGACCGCACCCGATGGCGCTTCATCGATACGCTGCAGGCCGCCGATCGGTATCAGCGGTTCAGAATATACAGCCCCGTGACGACGCTCGGGCGCAGGATCATCGTCCATGCCAAGATAGCCATCATCGATGACGGGCTGATCCGGATCGGGTCGGCCAATATCAACAATCGATCCATGGGCTTCGACACCGAATGCGATCTGTCGTTGGAATGCGGGGAAGCGGCCATGGCCACCGTGGCCGCATTGCGCACCCGCTTGCTGGCTCATTGGCTGGGCTGCGCAGACGACGTTGTGGACGCCGCGATCGCGCGCCAGGGCAGCATCACGGGGGGCCTCGAAGTCTTGCGAAATGCCGGCTACAGCCGACTTCGGCCCATCACGCCGCAAAAACTTGGGCCGGTAGCCGCCGTGATCGCCGGCCTGCACCTGGGCGACCCGGTGAGCTCGTGGGACGGCACGCGGCCTTGGCGGCGAAAACGCGCCCTTAAGCGGAGGCTGGACGCCGCGGGATTGGCTGCGCCCGCAGCCATTCCGCCGGGTCATGCCGCGCTTCAACCCGTCGCAAGGTGAAAATCCACAATGAGGGGCAGGTGGTCCGAGGCCAGGCGTGAGATCGAATCCAGCGGTGTTCGCACCGCCTCGATGACAATGCCTGAGCCGACGAAAGCGTGGTCGATCGCCAGCACCGGCATTGTGGATGGGAACGTCGGCGTGCGCGTCGGGCGTGGGGCCGCTCTGCGCGCTTCCTTGAGTTGGGCGGTGAGCGTCCGATAAGCACGTGTGCGTGGCGTGGCGTTGAAGTCGCCGATCAGGATCACCGCCTTGGCTCCGACCGCCGCCCCCAACCAGTCAGGACCGGCTAGGGCTTCGCTCTGGCGCCACTGCTCGCGCGGAACGAGGCCCAAATGCGTATTGATCACCTGGAGTTCCACGCCCGCTATCGTCACCGCGACCCACAAAGCCCCGCGCGGTTCAAGCCGCGAAAGGCGCGGATGGCCGGGCAGGGCGCCGGCCTTGATCAGGCGTTCGGGCAGGGCTGTGAGGATGGCGTCGCCATATTGCTCCTGCTCGATCCGCAGCGCGGCGTTGAAATGGAAGGCCATTCCCAGTCGCTGCGCCAACTGATGGGCCTGATCGATGCCGCCGGTTCGCGCCCGACCGACATCAATCTCCTGCAGGGCGACAATATCGGGCGCCTGGGCGGCGATCACGTCGGCGATGCGGCCCACATCCAAAATGCGGTCGACGCCCACGCATCGGTGGACATTATAGCTCAAGATGCGGGGCACTTCGGAGCTTCCTTTGCGGCGGCTCGCACTGGACGCCATTTCCAACCGTTTGAAAACGTGGAAATTATGGTGCCGCCGGACAGGATCGAACTGTCGACCTCAGCCTTACCAAGGATGCGCTCTACCACTGAGCTACGGCGGCCTCCCGCGAGGGAATGCGCGGCTTTAGCGAAAGCGCGGCGCGCTGGAAAGTAAAATCGGCGCTTGACCGGTGGGCGCCGGCGTTTAGGGCAGGCGAATGACCGAACCGGCCAAACCCGCGCCCGCGCCGAAACCCCAGGCGCTAAAGGAAAGCGTCGCGCGCGAGGCGCGCCTGGCGGCCGCCCTGAGGGCGAATCTCAAACGCCGCAAGCTTGTCCCGAAGACGGACGGTTAACCCCTCTGGCGCATGGTCCGGACGCCGGATATGAGCGGAGGATTCATCTATCTGAGCGCGCCTGATTTTTGGCGGCAACGAAGGGCCTCAATGGACCAAATCGCCATCATCGGCGGCACGCCTTTGCAGGGAGAGATCCCCATCGGCGGCGCCAAGAATTCGGCCCTCAAATTGATGGCGGCCGGACTGCTCACCGACGAGCCGCTCATCCTCACCAACATGCCCCGCCTGGCCGACACGCGCTTTTTGGGCGAACTGTTGCGCCGTCTGGGCGCCGAGGTCGTCGAATCGGCCGGTCCTGCCGGGGCGCAGACGCGGCTGCACACGCCGGAGATCACCAGCGCCTACGCCCCATATGACAAGGTTCGGCAGATGCGCGCGTCGTTCAATGTGTTGGGCCCGCTGATCGCGCGCACCGGGCACGCCAAGGTCAGCCTGCCGGGCGGCTGCGCCATCGGCGCGCGACCGGTGGACCTGCATTTATCGTCGCTGCAGGCGCTCGGCGCGCACATCGATCTGCATGAGGGTTATGTCTACGCCCAGGCCCCGCGCGGCCTCAAAGGCGGGCGGATCGAATTTCCGTTCAGCTCCGTCGGGGCTACCGAGCACGCCATGCTGGCCGCCGTCCTGGCGCGCGGCGACACCGAGCTCATCGGCGCGGCTTGCGAGCCGGAAATGGTGGATCTGGCCGACTGTCTCAACGCCATGGGCGCCAAGGTGACCGGCGCAGGGACACCGACCATTCAAATCAGCGGCGTGGCGCGCCTGACCGGCGCCACGCACGCGGTCATTCCCGACCGGATCGAAATGGGCACCTACGCCATGGCCGTCGCCATGGCCGGCGGTGCGGTGCGGCTGACCAACGCCCGCGCCGATCTGATCGGCGCCCTCCTGACCAAGCTTGAAGAGGCCGGCGTCGCGGTCGAACGCCATGGCGACGGCGCCACCATCAGGCGGGACGGCAGACGATTGACGGCCGTGGAGATCAGCACCGATCCCTATCCCGGCTTTCCGACCGATTTGCAGGCTCAGTTCATGGCCTTGATGACCCTGGCCGATGGTGTCAGCGTGGTGCGCGAGACAATCTTTGAGAACCGCTTCATGCACGTGCCCGAACTGGCGCGCCTCGGCGCCGACATCACCGTTTCCGGCGGCGAGGCGCAGGTGCGCGGCGTCGATCAGCTCGAAGGGGCGCAGGTGATGGCCACCGATCTGCGCGCCTCGGTCAGCCTGGTGATCGCCGCCCTGGCCGCGCGCGGCGAGACGCTCGTCAACCGGGTCTATCATCTGGATCGCGGCTTCGAGCGGTTGGAGGAAAAACTTTCGGCGTGCGGCGCGCAGGTGCGCCGGATCAAGGGCGGAGGGGAGGGCGAGGAATGATCCGCGCCAATTCGCCCGGCGCCCTGCGACTGTTGGCCGAGGACGCCGACGATCTGGAGGTGATTTCGGCGGCCCTGCAGGACGCCGTCACCCGCATCGGCGACATCCAGTGGGAGCCGAAGGGCCGGCGCCTGACCATCGCCTTCAACCGCTATCGCTGGGAAGCCGACGACGGCGCCTGCATGCGCGTGCGCGCCGCGGTGCAATTGGGCGGCGTGATGGGGGTCAAGGCGCGCAATCTGCGTCCCGACGCCAAGGAGGCGGTGCTGGAGCTGCTCGCCCTGACCTTCGAAGCCGCCGAAGCGCCGGCCCAAGCGCCGGGGGGCGTCATCACCTTCGCCTTCGCCGACGGCGGCGATCTGGCGGCGACGGTGGAATGCATCGATGCGGCCCTGGCCGATCTATCGGCCCCCTGGCCGGCGCCGCACAAGCCGGGGCACGAGGGCTAGGGATTACCCCCGCCCCACTTCCCCGCACACGAACGCCGCCTCGCCGGCGTCCAGCAGGGCCGCGAGCACATCGCCGACCCGGTCGGGCGCGACGACCAGCAGAAAGCCGATGCCGCAATTGAAGGTGCGGCGCATTTCCAATTCGCTGATGCCCCCGGCCGCCTGCAGCCACTGAAATACCGGCGGCAGGGTCCAGGCGTTCCAGTCGAAACGGGCGGTCAGGCCCTCGGCGAGGACGCGCGGGGGGTTCTCGATCAGGCCGCCGCCGGTGATGTGGGCGCCGCCCTTGATCTTGCCGGCCTTGGCCAAGGGCAGAACACTTGAAACATAGATGCGCGTGGGCCTCATCAGCGCCTCGGCGACGGTGACGCCGGCTTCGAACGGGGCTGGATCGGTCCAGTCGAGCCCGGCGCGCGCGACGACGCGGCGGATCAGGGAATAGCCGTTGGAGTGCGGGCCGGAGGAGGCCAGGGCGATCAGAACGTCGCCTGGACGCTGGGCCCTGAGGTTGGGCAGAACGCCGCCGCGATCCACCGCCCCGACGCAGAAGCCGGCCAGGTCATAGTCGTCTCTGGCGTACATGCTCGGCATTTCGGCGGTTTCGCCGCCGACCAGGGCGGCGCCCGCCTGGCGGCAGCCCTCGGCTATGCCGGCCACGACCCGCGCGGCGGCCTCGACGTCGAGTTTGCCGGTGGCGAAATAGTCGAGGAACAACAGGGGCTCGGCGCCCTGGGCCAGCAAATCGTTGACGCACATGGCCACCAGATCAACGCCGACGGTGTCATGCAGGCCGGTTTCGATGGCGATCTTCAGCTTGGTGCCGACGCCGTCGGTGGTGGAGACCAGCAGGGCGTCCTCGTAACCGGCGGCCTTGAGATCGAACAGGGCCCCAAACCCGCCCAGGGCGGCGTCGGCGCCGGGACGTCGGGTCGATTTGGCCAGGGGTTTGATTCGCTCCACCAGGGCCGCGCCGGCGTCGATATCCACGCCGGCCTGGGCATAGGTCAGGCCGTTGGGGATCGATCCGTCGGGGCTTTGGCTCATCTTGGGCGGGTCTCGTGCGTCGGCGGAGGTGAAAATGACCGTGTGCGGCGCCTTGCATCTTGCGCATCCGCCCAGTCACAGCGCTATAGCTAGCCCATGACGCCGATTACCACCACCGCCCAGCTCATCGAATTTTGCGACCGCGTGCGCGGTGCGCCGTTTTTGGCGGTCGATACCGAGTTCATGCGCGAAACCACTTATTGGCCCAGGCTGTGCCTGATCCAGGCCGCGACGCCGGATGCCGAGGCGGTGATCGACCCGCTGTCGCCGGATCTGGATCTGGAGCCGTTCCTCATCATCCTGCGCGATCCGACAATCGAGAAGGTGCTGCATGCGGCGCGCCAGGACGTGGAGATCTTCTACAATCTCAAAGCCATCCCGGTTCCCTTGTTCGACACCCAGATCGCCGGCATGGCGGCGGGGTTCGGCGAGCAGATCGCCTATGATGCATTGGTGCGGCAGATGCTGAAGATCGATCTGGACAAGTCCAGCCGATTCACCGACTGGGCGCGCCGGCCCTTAAGCGACGCCCAGCTCAGCTACGCCCTGGCCGACGTGACCCACTTGGCGACCCTCTATCCGATCCTGCGCGCGCGGCTCGAGGAGGCCGGTCGGATGGCCTGGGTGGCCGAGGAAATGCGGGCCATGACCGACCCGGCCCTCTATGATGTCGAGCCGGAGAATGCCTGGAGACGCCTCAAGCCGCGCAAACACACGGCCAAATACCTGGCCGTATTCCGCGCCGTGGCCGCTTGGCGCGAACGCACCGCCCAGACCCGCGACCAGCCGCGCGGGCGCATTCTGAAAGATGATGCGATCGATGAACTGGCCAGCCAGGCGCCGATCGACGCCGCCGGGCTTGAGCGTTTGCGCGGGGTGCAAAAGGGGTTTTCGGGATCGAAGTTCGGGCCGGAGCTGCTGGAAGCGATCCGCGAGGCGTTGAAGGACCCCGAAGCTTATGCCCCGGTGGTCCAGCGCGATCGCCCGCCGCCGTCGCCCGCCGCCGGCGCGGTGGTGGAGTTGCTCAAGGTGTTGCTGAAGGCGCGCGCGGAGGACGCCAATGTCGCGTCCAAGCTGATCGCCACGGTATCGGACCTGGAAAAGATCGCCAACGACGACGATGCCGATGTTCAGGCTCTGCAGGGCTGGCGGCTGGATGCGTTCGGCGCCGACGCCCTGAAACTCAAGCGTGGCGAACTGGCCCTGGTGCTGGACGGAACGCGGGTTCGTGTGGTTGAGGTCCGGCGCGGACCCAAGCCGGCGGGCTGACGATCAATCCGCCGGCGATGTCAAAAGGTCTCGGCGAATTCGGTCTCGTCTTCGGCTTGAGACGCACGACCGCGTCGGCCGCGCAATTTCGCGCTGCGTCCGAGCAGTCCGGCGAGGGTCGATGCGCGCTTGGCGGTCTGTTCGCCCAGCAGCGTCGCAGCCCAGCCCTCATCGGCCTTGAGAACCACGCTATTGGGTCGAAATTCCAGGGTGGTGTGAGCCAAAAGTTCGGGGCTGCGGCCCGAGAGGTCGCAGCCAAGCCGCAGCGCAGCGCCGAGCGCGCGCGCCCTTAACAGCCGCTCGGGGCTCAGCAGCCGGGCCAGAATGAACGGCTCGGGCAGGGCCGCGTTGGCCGTATGCCGCGCATAGGACGCGCAGGCGAGGAAGGCCCGTTCAGGGTGCGTCATGCCCGAGATGGGCGCGCGCAGCACTTGTTCGAAGATCAGCTCTGCGCGGTGATCGGGATGCAGCTGCGCGCCCAGTTCCGCCAGACGCGCCGCCGCCGCCAGCAGGGCGCCGTCGCGGTTACCGAACACCGGCTCCAGCGTAGCGAAGGCGCCGCCGAGCCAGGCCTCCAGGGCGCCGCCGAGAGCGTCGGCGACGCCATAGCGCGAGCCGAGAGCCGCGCAGCCTTCAATCAGCGGATCGCGCCGCCGATCCGCCGGCCGCATGGCCTCGAGCAACAGGCCTTCGCGCAGACCGTAGGCGGACATGACCACGCGCTGGACGCCGAGGTGTTCGATCAGGCCCTCGAGCACCACGGCGGCGTGGGGCAGGGCGTCGACCCGCCGCCGCGAAATCCCCTCGATCCGCTCCAGGGACGCGCGCGATTGCTGGCGCACAAATCTGAGGGCGTCCAGGGCGTCGCCGCGACCGATTTCGTATTGATGAACAATCTCCAGTGGATAGTGAGATAGCTGCATGTGCAGGAACGCCAGATTGCGCCAGGCGCCGCCGACGGCGTTGAGGGTGTGGGTCTGAAAGCGTGCACCCAGGGGGCGCAGTTGCGTGGCCACGGCGGCTTCGATCCGCGCGCCGTCAAACCGTCCGTATTCGGCAAAACTGAACGGGCCGAGCGGCAGGGTGACGCCGTCGCCGACCTTGTCGGATTCGAGCGGTGTGAGCTCAAGGCTGGCGCCGCCGAGGTCGCCGACCAGGCCCGTGCTGGCGGGCGCGCCGGCCAGAACGCCCAGCGCGGCGTAACGCGCTTCTTCCGCGCCGCTCAGCACCCGCAAGGTCAGGCCGGTTTCGGCCTCGACCCGCTGTTTGAAAGCAGGGCCGTCTACGGCGTCGCGTACGGCGGCGGTGGCGACGGCGAACACCTGGCTGGGCCGGCTGGCGTCGATCAGGGCCTTGAACCGTCCCAGCGCGACCATGGCGGTTTCAACCCCGGCCGGGGCGAGACAGCCGGTTGCCGCAAGGTCACGACCCAGCCCCGCCAGCACCTTTTCGTTATAGACCGTCCACAGAGCCCGTCCGTCCAGCCGATACAGGACCAGGCGGACGGAATTGCTGCCGACGTCGATGACGGCGGCGTCGCTGTGGCTGGGTTTAGGGTCGGAGGCCGACATGATCAAACGCGCGCGGCAGGTCTTTGACCTTATGTCCCCGGCCCGACAAGGAGGGATTGGTCATGAAATATTCGTGGGCGGAAAAGGCGCCCTTGCGGTTCCAGCCCGGGCTGCGGCGATAGGTTCCGTCGCCGCTGAGCAGCCAACTCTGCGCCTCGTCATTGAGGTTGGCGACCATGATCTGCTGCAAAATTTGCTGGTGCACCGTGGGATTCTCGATCGGAACCATCGCTTCGACCCGGCGGTCCAGATTGCGCGGCATCCAGTCCGCCGAGGAGATGAATAGCCGCGCTTCGGTGGACGGCATGGGCTTGCCGTTGGCGAAGGCCACGATCCGCGAATGTTCGAGAAAGCGGCCGATGATGCTCTTGACGCGAATGTTGTCCGACAGGCCCGGCAGCCCCGGACGCAGGCAGCAGATGCCGCGCACGATCAGATCGATGCTCACGCCCGCCTGGCTGGCGCCGTAGAGCGCATCAATGATCTCCGGGTCGACCAGGGCGTTCATCTTGGCCCAGATGGCGGCGGGCTTGCCGTCGCGGGCGTTGGTCGCCTCCGCCGCGATCAGGCGCAGCAGGTCGTTCTTCAGCGTGATCGGCGAATACGACAGCTTGGCCAGGCGCTCAGGCTGAGCATATCCTGTTATATAATTGAAAAGTTTTCCAGAATCCTGACCCAGTATCGGGTCGGTGGTGAACAGGGAAAGGTCTGTATAGGTCTTGGCCGTGACCGGGTGATAATTTCCGGTGCCATAGTGGCAATAGGTGCGCAGGGAGTCGCCCTCGCGACGAACCACCAGCGATAGCTTGGCGTGAGTTTTGTACTCCACGAAGCCGTAAACGACATAGACGCCGGCGCGTTCCATATCGCGCGCCCACTTCAGATTAGCTTCCTCGTCAAAGCGGGCCTTGATTTCCACCAGGGCGGTGACGTTCTTGCCGTTCTCGGCCGCCTCGATCAGCGCCGCGACGATCGGGCTGTTTTTCGAGGTGCGATAGAGCGTCTGCTTGATCGCCAGCACGTTGGGATCGCGCGCGGCCTGCAGCAGAAACTGCACCACCACGTCGAAGCTCTCGAACGGGTGGTGGACCAGAATGTCTTTCTCGCGGATAGCCGCGAAACAGTCGCCGCCGTGGTCGCGGATGCGTTCGGGAAAGCGGGCGGTGAAGGACTTGAATTTCAGGTCGGCCGAATCGGCGGGAATCAATTGCCCCATCTGGGCCAGGCCAAGTTTGCCGTCGACGCGCACGACATCCTGCGGTTCGGCGCCCATGCCGTCGAGGATGAACTCGCGCAGGTCCTCGGGCATGGAGGCGTGGATCTTGACCCGCACCACCTCTCCGAGCCGCCGCCGCTTCAATCTGGCCTCGAACTCGCGCACGAGATCCTCGGCTTCCTCCTCGATCTCGACATCGGAGTCGCGGATCAGGCGGAACAGGCCGCTGGCGTGCACCTTGCAGCCGGGGAACAGTTTGTCGAGGAACAGCAGAAGGAAGCTCTCCAGGGCGATGAACCGCCGCTGGCTCTTGCGTCGTCCCGTCTTAAGCGCCGGCAGCTCCCAGAACCGGGCGACCTGATTGGGCACCGGAACGAGGGCGTAGAACACTTTGTTGTCGGTGCGCCGTTGCAGCTTCAGCGCCAGGGAAAATCCGAGATTGGGGATGAACGGAAACGGGTGGGCCGGATCGATGGCCAGGGGGGTGAGCACCGGAAATATGTGGCTCTGAAAGATCACCTCGGCCGCCGCGCGGTCAACGGCGGTGACATCCTTGGCGTCCAGCAGGCGCAGGCCGACGTCGGCCATTTCCGCGCGCAATTCGGCCCAGATGCGTTGCTGGTCGGTCATCAGGCGATTGGTCTGGGCGTCGACCTTGCGCAATTGCTGGGTCGGCGAGAGACCGTCCTGGCTGGTGACCCGAACGCCCTCGCGCACCTGGCCTTTGAGGCCGGCGACGCGGACCATGTAGAATTCATCCAGATTGTTCGCGGAAATCGACAAGAACCGCAGGCGCTCAAGCAGGGGGTGGCGCGGGTTGTCGGCTTCCTCAAGCACCAGACGGTTGAAGGCCAGCCACGACAATTCCCGATTGATAAAGCGCTCCGGCGACTGGGCAAGGCCGTTCGGCGCGGCAGCGATCACCGGTTGCGCCGGCACAGCCGGGGCGACGGCGACGGTTTTGATATCCAGAGCGATGGCGGCGGAATCTTGGGTCATGCGTCTAGGCAGGGTCGTCCGAACAAGGTCGCGGGTTGGTCTTGGCCCAGCAATCTATACCCCGCAAGGCCTCACTCGAACAGGTCGATGGTTTGGTCGCACTCGCCCAGAACCTCGCGGGCCAGGGCGCGGTTCACCTCGCGTTTGGCGTTTGCGGCGGCCTCATCAATGCGCGCAACTACATCATGGGCCGCCGGAACGGACCGTTCGATTCGCCGCGCCAGATAGGCGGGGACGTCTTCCTCCGGTCTTATATTCCGTTCACGGAAGAATTTACGCAGCACGCCTTCCAGCACAATGTCGTCCGGCGCCGCCAGGTGGGCGATCCTCAAGGCGTTGAGGCGCGAGCGCAGATCGGCGACATCGGTCGGCCAAAGGCGCGGCGCGACGCGGGCGGTGACAAGCAGGCGGGCCCCCGTCTCGGCTAGGTTGATGAGGTGAAACAAGGTCGCGTCCGCCGGTCGGCGATCGGCGTCCTCCACCAGGATCGCGCGACCGTGCAGGGCCGCGAGGTCCGTCACACCCGCTTCAAAGGTCACCGCGTCGGCGTCGCGCGCCCAGACGCGCGCCAAGTGAGTCTTGCCCGCGCCTTCCGGTCCGATCAGAGCGAGCCGCCCGTCGGTCCACGACCGCCAACCGTCCAGGGCGGCGACCGTCGCGGCGTTGGCCGGCGAAATCACGAAATCCTCACGCCGATCCGACGGCGCGCGACCAAGCGGCAGGCGCAGTTGCGGCGCGGGGCGACGGGCGCGGTTCGGGTTCACGCTGCGGGTCTATCGCGAACCGGGCCCCGGGTGAACACCTACCGCGTCAACACGGCGTTGATCGGCAAATGATCCGACCCCAGTTTCGGGCCGGTGGTTACGCTCACCGTCTTCCACGCCGCACCGGCGTATACATGATCGATCGGCATGAGGGGGGACGGGGATCCAGAACTTACTAGCGGCTGTAGGGCCGCACCGACGAGCTAAACAGAGCGTGGCTGCACCGCATCAGACCGAACAGCGCGTCCTGTCGGCGCAGGGAGAATTACCAGGGCGTTGAGTTGAAATCGCCCGCGAGAATGAGGTTGTCGCGGTTGAAGGCCTGCAGCCGGGACGCCAAAAAGGCCGTCTGGATCTGTTGGCGGCCCGCCGGCGCCGGCCACTGGGCGTGGGCCCCGACCAAGGTATAGCCTTGTCGCTGTATCGCTAAAACTGGCCCACGCGCCGCTGTCGCGCGGGGCTATCCTCGAGAGAAGGACGGTCATGACGTCGAACGACGCCGGCTGAACGGGGTTTGCTTTAGCGGCGTTGCCCTGACGCAAAAGCCGGGCGCTAAAGATGGCGTCGCGGCTTCAAATTCGCCGCCAAACAGTCCACAGGCACGCACGATGCAGGTTTCAGACTTTGAATTTGAGCTTCCCGAGGCCCTGATCGCCTTGCGCCCCGCCTCGCCGCGCGACGCGGCGCGATTGCTGGTGGTGGGGATGGATGGGACGCTCGACCACCATAATGTGCGCGACTTGCCCGATTTTCTGCGCGCCGGCGACGCCCTGGTGTTCAATGATACGCGGGTGATCGCGGCGCGCCTGACCGGGACCCGCGACCGCGACGGCGCGCTTTGTGTGGTCGAGGCGACCTTGCACAAACGCCTGACGTCGTCGCGCTGGAGCGCCTTCATGCGGCCCGGTAAGCGGCTCAAAGCCGGCGACCGTGTCATCTTCGGCGAGAGCGCCGACCGGGCCTGTTTCCTGGGCGCGCTTGACGCCACCATCGTGGGCAAAGGCGACGGCGGCGAGGTCACCCTGGCCTTTGATCTGGCCGGCCCCGATCTCGACCTCGCCATCGCCGAGCGCGGCGTCATGCCCCTGCCGCCGTATATCGCCTCGCGCCGCGCCGAGGATGACCGCGACCGGGCGGACTATCAGACCATCTACGCGCGCGACGCGGCGTCGGTGGCCGCGCCGACAGCGGGCCTGCACTTCACCGACGAACTGATGGCGAGATTGGCCGCGCGCGGTGTGTCGTCGCATTTCGTGACCCTGCACGTCGGCGCTGGCACCTTTCTGCCGGTTAAGAGCGAGACCGTAGCCGATCATGTCATGCACGCCGAATACGGCGAGGTCTCCGCCGAAGTCGCCGCCGCGCTCAACGCCGTGCGCGCGGCCGGCGGGCGGATCGTGTGCGTCGGCACCACCAGCCTGCGCCTTATCGAAAGCGCGACGACGGCGGACGGGGTCATCGAGGCCTTCGCCGGCGAGACGGCGATCTTCATCACGCCCGGCTATCGCTTTCGCGCCGCCGACGGCCTGATGACCAATTTCCACCTGCCCCGGTCGACCCTGTTCATGCTGGTGTGCGCGTTCAGCGGCGCTCCGGTGATGCGCGACGCCTACGCCCAGGCCATCGCGGCCGGTTACCGGTTCTATTCGTACGGCGACGCCTCGCTGCTGTGGCGGGCGGCCTGATGGCGGCGTTCCCGTTCATCGTCGAGGCGACCGACGGCGCGGCGCGCGTCGGGACCTTGCGCACGACCCGCGGCGACATCGCCACCCCGGCCTTCATGCCCGTGGGCACCGCCGGCACGGTCAAGACTCTGACCATGGATCAGGTGAAGCAGACCGGCGCCGACATTATTCTGGGTAACACCTTCCACCTGATGCTGCGGCCGGGCGCCGAGCGGGTGCAACGATTGGGCGGCCTGCATAAATTCTGTCGCTGGGACGGGCCGATGCTGACCGACTCCGGCGGGTTCCAGGTCATGTCCCTGGCCAAGATCGCCAAGGTGACCGAGGAGGCGGCGACCTTCGCCAGCCCCATCGACGGTTCGCGGCATGTGCTGACCCCCGAACGCTCCATCGCCATCCAGGCCGATCTTCTGGGCGCCGATATCGTCATGCAGCTGGACGAATGCATCGCCTGGCCGGCGAGCGAGGCGCGCGCGGCCGACGCCTTGCGCCGGTCCGCCCGCTGGGGGGAACGGTGCAAAACGGCGTTTGGAACCCGTGACGATCAGGCCCTGTTCGGCATCCAGCAGGGTTCGACCATCAAGGCCCTGCGCCGCGAATCGTCCGATCGCCTGCTGCAGACCGGCTTCGACGGCTACGCCATTGGCGGCCTGGCGGTCGGCGAAGGGCACGAGGCGATGTGCGAGGTGCTCGACTATGCCTCCGGGCTGCTGCCCGCCGACCGACCGCGCTATCTGATGGGCGTCGGCAAGCCGCGCGACATGGTCGACGCGGTGGCGTGCGGCGTGGACATGTTCGACTGCGTCCTGCCGACCCGCGCCGGCCGCCACGGCCAGGCGTGGACGTGGGAAGGCGCGATCAACCTGAAAGCCGCCCGCTTCGCCGACGACGATACGCCGCTGGACGAAACCATCGCCTGCCCTGCCAGCGCCGACTACTCCAAAGCTTACCTTCACCATCTGGTGAAAGCCCATGAAATCCTCGGCCAGGTTCTGCTCTCCTGGCACAATCTGGCGTTTTACCAGACGCTTATGTTGGGCCTGCGCGCCGCCATTCGCGACGGCCGGTTGGACGCCTTCCGCGCCGGCTGCGCGGCGGGGCGGCGACCGGAGCTGGACTGAGCGATCGAATGCCGCTCAAGCGCCAGATGCCGCGCTAAATATTGGCCACCCTAGTTTTCACCTTTCGCGAAGTCGTGACATAATGCAGCGGTTCATGATTACAGTTCTCCAAGACGCGGGAGAGACAGCATGGCCCATCCGTTAAGTCAGAAATCGCTCGACTATTGCGCCCATGTCGATCCTCGCCTGATCGCGGTCGTGCAACACGCGCTGACGCTCTCCACCCAGGACGCGGGATTTACAACCGAACAATCGCGCACTCAGGCCGAGGAAGACGCCCTTGTGGCCAAGGGAGTCAGCCATACGCATCACAGCCACCATATTATCGGATGTCCCGGCGCGGCGCCGGGTTGCAGCGGCGCCGTCGACCTGGTGCCATGGAATGGCGCCGCTTTCGTGTGGGAATGGCCGCGTGTCGATGTGCTCGCCGCCGCCATGCGTCAGGCTTCGATCGACCTGGCGACGCCGATCACCTGGGGTGGGGTTTGGGATCGACTCATGAGCGAAATCCCCGGTGGGGATGCCGCCGCGATGTCGTCCGCGTCAAATGCCTACGCCGCCCGCGAACGCGCGGCGGGTGTTTTCCATCCCCTCCTCGACGGGCCCCACTACGAACTGGGCCGCAATTGAACCCGCCCTAGTCCAACCCCCGTTCCCGTTCCAGCGCCTTGACGCTGGGGTCACGACCGCGGAAATCGCGGTAGAGGACCATGGGGTCGGCGATGTAGCCGGGGCCGAGCATTTTGTCGCGAAAACGCTGGCCGTTGGCGCGGGTCAGGCCGCCGTTTTCGGTGAACCATTCAAAGGCGTCGTCATCGAGGATCTCGCCCCAGGTGTATGAGTAATAGTTAGACTCATAGCCGTTGGCCCAGATGTGCAGGAAATACGGGCTGCGATAGCGCGGGGGCACCTGCACGAGGTCGACGCCGTCCTTCTTCAGGGCCGCCGCCTCGAACACGTCGGGATCCTGTTTGGGCGCATTGGCGGGCAGGGCGTGCCATTCCAGATCAAGCAGGGCCGCGGAAATCAGTTCGGTGGTCGCGTAGCCCTGGCCATAGGTGCGCGCGGCCTTGATCTTGTCGACCAGCGCCGACGGCATGGCCGCGCTGGTCTTGTAGTGGTGGGCGTAATTGGCGAACACGATCGGATTGAGGGCCCAGTGCTCGTTGAATTGCGAGGGGAATTCGATCACGTCGGTGGGCAGGTTGAAGCCGTTCTGCGAGGGATAGTACTGCACGGACATCATCGCGTGCAGGGCGTGACCGAATTCGTGGAACATGGTGGTCACGTCTTCAAAGCTGATCAGGGCCGGTTCGCCCGCCGCCGGTTTGGTGAAGTTGGCGACATTGACGACGATCGGCTTGGTCTTATCGAGTCCGCTCGGTTGGTTGACGAAATTGCACCACGCCCCGCCACTCTTGTTGGGACGGGCGAAATAGTCGGCGTAGAACAGGGCCAGATGCTTGCCGTCGGCGTCGAACACCTCGAACACCCGCACGTCCGGCTGATAAACCGGGATATCGTGGCGCTCCTTGAAGGTCAGGCCATAGAGCCGGTGCGCGGCGAAAAAGACGCCGT
>JANXUA010000185.1 GCA_025352085.1 Caulobacteraceae bacterium
CATGTCGCCCCTGACCGCCGGCCACGCATTCGGGCCGGCCTAGCCGGGGAACGAAGAGGAAATGACCTCTGCGTGCGAGCCGTCGGCGCCGTGCGCCATCAAGGTGAAGAACAGCGTCGCCCGATTGTCGATGTTGACCAATGTCGGCGAGGCGGCCCGGCCGACCTCACGCGGCGAGGCGCTGCCGTGATCGACGACTGGCCCGGTCCCGTCGCCGTCACCGACGAGGATTGTAAAATGGGTGTGACGGCTGACGATGCGCGCTCAGCGGACGGGGCCATGGCGCCCTCGGATGGCGTCAAAGCATCCGGCATCGTGTGGGACGCCGACAAGATCAACCAGTGGATCAAAGGCCCTAGCGCCATGATTCCCGGCACCAAGATGACCTATCTGGGCATGTCCGACGCCAAGGACCGCACCGACGTGGTGGCGTATCTGAAAGTGGCGACGACGGCAAATTAGGCCAACAACGCTTCCCTCCCCATTATGGGGAGGGCCGACTCGACGAAGCCGAGCGGGGTGAGGACTTCTCTTCGCGCGCGGTAGCGTTTGGGATGAACATACTTCCCCACCCGGCCCGCCTCGCGCTCCACCCTCTTCATAAAGGGGAGGTAAAGAGAAACCTTTCCTAAGCGTCGTACCCTGGATTGTTGCGATCAAGCCGTCTCAGCGCGCCGGGCCAGGCCAGGACGCCGCCGATGGTGCGGCTGGTCTGGGATTTGACTTCGTCGCGGCTGGCCTGCGGCGCCATCAGCACGTTGTCGCGCCCGGCGCTCAAGGCCAGATGCTGCATGGTGCAGGCGCGCTCCAGATAGAACATATGTGTCCAGCAATCGCCCGCCGTCTCGCCGACCGCCAGAGTGCCATGATTGCGCAGAAGCATCATGTGTTTGTCGCCGATGTCGGCGACCAGGCGCTCGCGCTCGTCGAGGTTCAGCGCAATGCCCTCATAGTCGTGATAGGCGAGCCTGGGCAGGCAGATCAGGGCGTGCTGGGACAGCGGCAGCAGACCCTCCTTTTGCGCCGAAACCCCGACGCCGTTGTCGGTGTGCAGGTGCATCACATAGTGCGCGTCGTCCCGCGCCGCGTGGATGGCCGAATGAATGGTGAAGCCGGCCGGATTGATGAAATACGGCGTCTCCTGCTGCACCTTGCCGTCCAGATCGATCTTGACCAGTGAGGAGGCGGTCATCTCGTCGAAGAAGTGACCATAGGGATTGATCAGGAAATGGTGCTCCGGCCCCGGAATGCGGGCGGAGATGTGCGTGTAGACCATGTCGTCCCAGCCATAGAGGGCGACGAGGCGATAAAGCGCGGCCAGATCCACCCGCGCCTTCCATTCGGCCTCGGAAACCTTGCCGCGCAAGGACGCGAGAGCGGGCAGCGATCCATCAGCCATGGGGGCGTTTCCTTATTGAGACAGTACGCCAGAGTCGCGCCGCGCGCGCGGAAGGTCAAGGGTCCTCCCTCCCCTTTATGGGGAGGGCGACTCGCGAAGCGAGCGGGGTGGGGCCCCTGAGTCCGAAACTTCCCCACCCCGGACGTCGCTTCGCTCCGTCTCGACCCTCCCCATAAAGGGGAGGGAGAACGCCCCACCCTTTACCGCATCGTCGCAAACGTGTTGGATAAGGGAGTGATGTCCAAGGCCAAACACCCCTCCCCCAAGGTCGCCGCGACCATGGCCTTGGCCAAGGAGCGCCAGAAGGCCTACGCCGCGCGCCGCCGCGTGTGGGCCAAGGCGGTCGGGCGGCCGTATGTGCGCGATCCCGATCCGCGTCCGCCGCCGGGCGAACTGGACGCGGGGCCGGACGAGTAGCTTAACCTTCATGCCCATCAACCCGCCCAACGCGGCGCGGCGCCTCGCCTTTGCCGCCAGCGACCGGCCCGAAGCCCAGCGCGCCCGCGCCCGGCTGATCGGCATCTATGGCGACACGCCCGAAGACGCCGCCGACGTGGTGGTGGCGCTGGGCGGCGACGGCTTCATGCTGGAGGTTCTGCACCGCAACCTCGCCACGCGCCGGCCGATCTACGGCATGAACCGCGGTTCGGTCGGCTTTTTGATGAACGACTATCACGAGGCCAAACTTTTGGAGCGGATCGCGGCGGCAGAACAGGCGATCATTCACCCCCTGAGCATGACCGCCATCGACGCCGCCGGCGTCACGCACACGGCCCTGGCCATCAACGATGTCAGCCTGTTGCGCGAGACCCGGCAGACCGCCAAGTTGCGCATCATCATCGACGGGCGCCCGCGCCTGGAGGAATTGATCTGCGACGGGGCCCTGGTCTCCACCCCCGCCGGTTCGACCGCCTACAATTTGTCCGCACACGGACCGATTATCCCGATCAACGCCCAGGTGATGGCCCTGACCCCCATCAGCGCCTTCCGTCCACGCCGCTGGCGCGGCGCCCTGCTGTCGCACCAGGCGCAAGTAACCTTTGAAATTCTCGAAGCCGACAAACGCCCGGTCAGCGCGGTGGCCGACAATGTCGAAGTGCGCGGCGTGGTGCGCGTCGACGTCGTCGAGGACCGCGGCATCGAGCTGGCCATGCTGTTCGACGCCGGCCGCAGTCTGGAGGAGAGGATGCTGGCGGAGCAGTTTTCGGTTTGAGGGACGCTCGCCCCTACCGCGGTTCGCGGCTTACGCCGATCAGGGTGAATTGACAGCCCTTCCATTCGTATGGGCCGGCGATCGCCCTCTCCAGGCTCAGGGTCGGGGCCTTGTAGTCGAATGCAGCGATCTCCTGACGTTCGCCCATGACGAACACGCCGCCGGCGGATAGGCACACCGGGCTCGCCGAATAGGCGGCCGCTGGCTTGATGTGGGTGGCGCCGCGCGCCCAGGCCATCAGGCCTTCCCGGTCCTCCCGCGGCGACCCGGCGCCGACCATGCCGTGGTCGAGCGCGTGAACGAGAAAGACGCGGGTCGGCGCCAGGACGCGGAGAAATTCCCGCAATTCACTTCGGACCGCGGCCTCGTTGATCCGCATGCTGGACAGGTGATAGGCGCCGCAGCGTCCGCTGCCCGGATCGAAACCGGCGATGACGCTACAGTTGTACAGCGTCGCGGTGGTGATCTGGACATCCCCGTCCACCACCACGCCCTGGCCCTGCTGGATGAACAGCGTGTGCACCGCCCGCCCCCTACCTCAGAACGAAGCTCGCCGCGGCGATGGCGGCGCCGGGGTAGGCCGGGTATTCGTACCATTTCACCAGATGGCCGGCGGTGGGATAGGAGGAAAAGTCGGCGGTCATGCCGTTGAAGATCGCGAAGATGTGGTTGTCGCCGAGCGGGGTGGTGTCGCAGAACCACACCGTGGCGGTCTTGTTGAGATCGCCGGTGATCCGGTTGCGCATCTTCTTGCGGGTGTTGAACGCCTTGACCGCCGTGGCGGCCTTGAAGCGGGTGATGGCCCCGACGACGTAATAGGTCTGGCACGCGCCGCCGCCGACGCCGTCGAGCTTTTCGAAAAACTGGTCCAGTTCATCGCTGGTGGTGGCAAAGGTCAGGTGCGCGCCCACCAGGCCGCCAGCCTGAACGCCGGTGATGGTAATGCAGCTGCTCACCCCCGGATAGCAGATCGCATGCGCCGCCGCGCCGACGTGATCTTCGGGGACGACGGTGTCGTCCCGCGGCGGGGGCGGCACGAGTTTGATATTGACCATCGACCCCGATCGCCTCCCCGAACGCCCCGCGCGCGAGGCCGAAATTGTCCGCGCCCGCGCGCGCCCTGTCAAGCGCGCGCGTCGCCGCACCGGTCTTGCCGGGGGCGAGGCGAACCGATAGCGTCCGCGCACGCGGCGGCGCCCGGGTGCCGCGATGCCGACCCAATGGAGACGGCCGATGATAACGCTCGCCGAGGTCCTTGAAGGGGGCGACTGGTCCGGCGTTTCCTCCATCGAGCAGGACGGCGCCTATGTCGACAAGCCCAACCTGGAATCGACGATGGATTTCGCCGAGCATCAGCGCATCGTGGTCGAAGCGCGGGGCCTGTTGCAGGGCCAGATCGCCCACGCGGACCGCGACGCCAAGCAGATGTTCGAAGACCTGGCCAAGGTCTATAACGAAGCCACGCCCGGCATGGTGCTGGTCATCTCCAAGGGCATTCACCAGATCAATTCCGACGCCCATATCCTGGTTCGCCTGGTCAAGGAGGTCGACAAGAACAACGCCAAGGCCGGGGTCAATTTTCATCTCAACGTCGAACCGATCAATCTCGACAATCCCAACGTCCGTTTTCAGTGGAAGGCGTTCCAGTTCAAGGGCTGGGCGCCCAAGAACGGCCCGGCCTATTTTTGGCCCGAACCGGGTCGCTCGGCGCGCAAGGACAAGCGTCGCAACAGCATCAGCAGCGTGGATCTGGCCGCGCATCTGCTGAAGGTGCGGGAAATGGAGATCGCCACCGAAAAGCGCAATCTGGCGACCGAGCGCAACGCCAATTGGCAGAGCGTATCGACCAAATTCAAACAGGCCAACACCGACCTCGAATATAGGCCCGGCCCCAAGGGCTTCCTGCTCCTGCGCGACGACGGCGTGCTGGTGACGCCGATCAAGGCCAAGACCAACAAGACCGCCCAGCTGATCTACGACGGCGTGAAGATCACCCGCAAAAACCTGTGACCCGCCGTAAACGGCCCCACGGCGCGCCCGCCCGCCAGACCGTCGACGCCTGGCGCGACGCCCCCCTGCGTTCGTCAACCGGTAGCCGCGGCGCCCCATGACCGACGCCCCCGACCCCGACCTGCCGCCCGCCCACCATGTGCTCGTCCCCCTGTTCGCGATCCAGTTCTTCGCCTGGAGCGGTATGTTCGTGCTGTGGATCAACGCCTTTCTGGTCATCACCCGCTATGTGATGCATTCGCCCCCGGCCAGCGAAGCGGGCATGCGCGACGGTCTGATCGTGATGAGCCTGTGTTTCTCGTTCTACGCCACGGCCGCCGCCGGCATGGCCTTCGCCCTGCCCGCTCTGGTCGCGCGCTGGGGCGAGGGCATCGTGCTCGGCGCCGCCCTGGCGGTTGGCGCCGTCGGCCTTGCGAGCCTGGGCGTCATTGACCGGCCCGCGCTGCTGGCGCCGGCCTTTGCGGCGATCGCCGTAGCGTGGAGCGCGCTTGCCAACCTGCCCTACGCCATCGCCGGCGCCGCCGTGCACTGGACGCGCATTGCGCACATCCTGCGCATCTTCAGCTTCTCGACCATATTGCCGCAGGTCGCCGTTTCCTTGACCGTCGCCCTGTTTGGCGCCGTCCTGTTCGGGCCTGCGCCGCAACACATCATGATCGCCGGCGGGGCGGCGATGGGCGTTGGCGCGCTGCTCGCCATCGCCTTTCGCCGTCGGATATCGCCCAAGGCGGCGGGGTGAGCGGGGTGGGACACGCCTCACCCCGCCCGAACGCTATTTAACAAACACCAGTTCGCGGGCGGTCGTCGACCCGCGCAAGGTGCGCAGGCTCTCGCGGCTCACCGACGCCTGACTGGACTTGACCACGCTGCCGAACACGCCGGCGGTGACCGCCTCCTGTTCGGCGGGCGATTGGTCGAAGGCGGCCATGTTCTTGTACTCGACCATCAAAATCACGTCCGGTTCATGATCGCGCGGCGATTCCACCGACAGCACCTTCCAGGCCAGGACACGACCGGACTTCATCCCCGCCTCCTGAATCTGTCGGAAGCTGGTCGACACATATTTCATATAGTCGTTGAACATGCCGGGCTTGGTCTCGATCTGGCTGATCGTCCACACCGGGCCGTTGTCATAGACCCGCTCGGCGGTCTGGGCGTGGGCGAGTCCGCCGAAGGCTCCGCTCGCGGCCAGGGCCAGCGCGGCGGCGGCAAAGGTTCTGTTCATGAAATGACTCCACGTTCGATACGGTTCGACCGGGCCGTCAGTGGCGCGGCCGTTAATCAGGCACGAAACCTTGGCGCGGCGCCTTTGGGCCGCCCCCGGACGATATAGAGGCCCAAAGCCGCCGCCGATGCAAGCGGCGCGGATCGGAGACCATTCGGCGGCGTGGGCTCGCCGTCTTCTCCCTAATTCAAATCCGCCAGGGGTACGGCCACCTCGCCATAGCCGGCGTCACTCTGGATAGTCATGTGCGGACCATCCGCAGTCTGGATCACGGTCGGCTCGACGGTGACAAGTCTGCGCGCCGACGCGCGGGCGACGGCGTCAAGGGCGTCGGTCGCTTCGGCCAATAGCTGCAAATTCATCCGTGTCGGGAAGATCACCGTCCGCTCGCCCGCCGCGCGCAGGCGCAGGGCCTCGCCAGGCGCGATCCACTCGGCGTCCACGGTTTCATAGCCGTCGCACACCGCCAGCTGATCGGGCGGCGCGGCGGCGATGTAGAACATGGTGTCGAAGCGTTTGGGGGCCATGGCCGGAGCAATCCAGTGGGCGAACGTCGTCAGGGCGGTCAGGTCCAGGCACACATCCGCCTCGGCGACCAGGTCCAGAAACGCCCGCCGGTCCATGGCCACGTCGTCGCGCGCGGCCGCCGCGCCGACCGAGCCGGCGAAATGCGAACCGTCCGGATGGCGCCCCAGGAGTATGCCGGTCTCCTCATACGCCTCGCGGATCGCGGCGATACGCAGGGGCCGCTCGGGCGCGAGCGTCTCCGCCCACCCGAGCGCGCGGGTCGCCCACGCCGGATCATGGTCGCCGGCGTGCAGCTTGCCGCCCGGAAACACCAGGGCGCCCGAGGCGAAATCGATCTGATGGTGCCGCTTGACCATCAGCACCTCGAAGGCAGGATCGTCACGCACCAAAAGGATGGTGGCGGCGGGGCGCGGAAGGGCGGGGGCGTTGCTGTCGGTCATGCCGGTCAAGGTGACGGCGCCCGGCGGCCGAGGCAAGGGGCGAAACGCGGCCCAGCAATGAACGGCGCCCCCGTGTCGCCGGGGCGGTTTCCTGCTATGGACAGGCGTTGACAAATGTCCAAAACGGCGGGGGCGCGCCTGATGATCTTCGAACACATCACCACCGGCGGTTGCCAGTCCTACCTCGTCGGTTGCCCAGACACGCTCTGCGGCGCCCTGATCGACCCGGAGATCAGCCAGATCGACCGCTATCGAGCCCTGGCGACGCGCGACGGCCTGCACATCCGCTATGTCAGCGACACCCACACCCACGCCGATCATTTTTCCGCCGCCAAGCAACTGTCGGAAATCTTGCAGGCGCCCACGGTGATGCACCAGGCGAGCGCGGCCCCGCACGCCGGCCTGCGCCTTGATGACGACGACATGCTGCGGGTGGGTAATCTGCGTATTCGCGCCGTGCACACGCCCGGCCATACCCGCGATTCCATGTGTCTGGTGGTCGGCGACCGGGTGTTCACCGGCGACACCCTTCTGATCGGCGGCACCGGCCGCACCGATCTTCCCACCGGCGATCCCGACCAACTCTTCGACAGCCTGTTCGGCAAGCTGCTCACCCTCGATCCGGGCCTGCTGGTCTTTCCCGCGCACGAGTACAAGGGCCGCTCCCACTCCACCATCGGCGCGGAAATCGCCGACAATCCGCGGCTGCAGAAGCGTGAGCGCGCCGACTTCACCGTGATGATGCGCGAACTGAACCTGGCCGCGCCGACCCATCTGACCGAGGCCCTGCGCACCAACATGACCGGCGGCAAGACGGTCGATCAGATGCTCGCCGAAGCCGCCGCCGAGGTGCCGTTCATCGCCCTGAGCGAACTGGACCTTCGGTTGCGCGGCCGGCCCAACGACCTGCTGGTGCTCGATGTGCGCGAGGAAGGCGCGTATCGGGCCGGCCATATCCCCGGCGCCCGCCACCTGCCGCGCGGCCAGCTGGAGCTGAGGATCAACGACGAGGTTTCCGACCCCACCCTGCGCATCGTCACCTATTGCGAGTTCGGCAAGATTTCCACCCTGGCCGCCGCCACCTTGCGACAACTCGGCTTCATGCGCGCCGGGGCCCTGGACGGCGGCATGAAGGCGTGGCGGGAGGACGGCCGCCCCATCGAGGTTTAGCCGCGTCAGCCCATCGCCGAGACGCAGCGGGTGGGTGGTCGGTCGACTAGAAATACGTCGCCACCAGGGTGGGATCGATCTGGCGGATGGTGACGTCGGCGACAGCTTCGGGGGGGCGTTTGTACTTGTGCTTGCACACCTCCAGGGCGCTGGCCAAGGTGAACTCGCCATAGGCGCCGCCGCCGGAGCGGAAATTCACCGGCGCCGCGGCGCCCGGCCAGTTGGCGGTGGTGTTGGAGCCCGCCGCCCAGCCGGCGCCCAGCGAAACGCCCCAGTGACACACCGCCTGGTCGCCGGCGCGGTGGAAGTTGAACAGATAACCGGCGGGCATATTGCCCAACTGCGCCTCCTGGATCACCACGCCTTGTCCCAGCATGGCGTTGACCGTCTGCGCCGTCATCAACGGCCCGGTCTGGGCCAGCCAGCGCAGGGAGACGAAGCCGGCCTTGAACAGCCACATCTTCAGGGCGTCGAAACACACCGGCATGCCCGGAAACGGGTCGGTGTCGCGGCGCATGGTCTCCCAATAGGTGCCGCCGCCCGGGTTCTGGATGCCGGTCGCGGCGGTCACCACGTCGTCCCGCGCCGCGCCGCCAATGGGCAGATAGGCGCGCAGAGCCTGTTTGACCTGTTCCTCGGTCTTTTTGAGGTAGTAGGTTTTGGCCAGGTCCGGAAACACGATGTAGTTGAACGGCGCGCCGCCCGCGCCCACCGCGAACGGGGCCATGAGAAACGCCTGCTGGCATAGAAGCAGCGCGCGCACGGCGGTGTGCTGGTCCTCGCTGCCGTGACGCCAATAGCCCGCGCCACCCAGGGAAATCGCCGCGCCGACGTCCGCGTCGGTGCGCTGGGTCAGGGCGCCGGTCGCGCTCAGGGCCAGATCGGCGCCGATATAGCGAATGATATAGCGGATCGCCTCGTCGAACCGCTCCTTGTCCGTCCTGGCCATCGGCGCACACCCCGGGGAAGCGATCATCGCGATATGCAACGACCGGCAGGCCAACCTTCGCAGGTAAGAGCCGCGGCGCGCAAGGCCAGACGCGAGACGCGCTAAAAGGTCGGCTTGGCCACCATCAGCCAGATGATGGCGATCACCATGGCAAAGGCCGGAAAACCAAAAGCGAACCACAGTCGCCAAAGACGGTAATAGGCGAGCGGCAAGGGTGCGTCCGCCGCCGCCGCGGCGCGCGCCAGATCCCTCATCCGCATTTGCATCCAAACCACCGGCAGCCAGAAAGCGCCCACCAGCACGTACAGGATCAGGCTGACGCCGACCCAACCCGAGAACAACGGGTAGCCGGCGACGCGCGCCAATGCCGCCCCGGTCAGCGGCTGCACGGCAACCGCGGTCGCGGTGAAGATCATGTCGGCGATCACCACCACGCCGGCGGTGTGAGCGATCAATCGCGCGTCGCCGGTGCGGTGGGCCATCAGCATGAAGAAGGCGATGCCGGCGCCGGTCCCCAGCAGCACCGTCGCGCCGACGATGTGGGCGGCTTTCAGGATCAGATAGAGGGTCATCGCTCGTCCATCATGGCCAGCGCCGCCAGCGCGAGGACGCCGGCGGGTATAACCTTGACCAAGGGTCCCAGCGGATCAATCCAAAGGTCGGGCCGCCAGAGCGTAGCGCCCGCGAGATAGGCCGCTGACACCAGCATCATCCCACGCAACGCCCCTGGCGCGGTCCGCCGATGACAGGCAAGGGCGCCCAGGGCGATATCGACCATCCCGCCGCCCAAGACGACGCCTTGGGCCGGGGCGACCCCGAACCCGGCCGCCGTCAGCGCCGCGGCCGCCGCCGCGTGATCGACGATGCCGATCACCCCCGACGCCATCCAGAACGCCGCCAGAACGCCGAGCCCGAGCGGTTTGACGAAATAGAGCCGCGCGAACCATCGCTCCTGCGCCCCGGACGGCCATCCGGCGAGAATGTCCGGCAACGCGCACGGCGCAAAGCCGAGTTTTCGCTCGCAGTCGCCCGCCTCGCCGCACACGCCGCCGGCGAGTTGGGCGACGGCGGCCGTACGCATCGGACTGCGCCAGCCAAGCCAGGCCAGGGCGTCAGCCAGTTTGGCGCCTGACCGCACCATGAACGGCGGGATACTCCAGACCGGCGCCGGCGCCACGCCCAGCCACGCGCGCAACGCTTCGAGAACCTGGCCAAGGGTCGTCCGTTGGGACGCAACGAGATCAATGGCGATCCGGCCCGATGTTTCGGGCGCCACGGCGCGCGCCACCGCCTCCGCCACGTCCTCAACCGACACGACCTGCACTACGGCGTCCGCGTGGGCGGCGGGAATACAGCCGGGAAACGCCGCCAGACCCCGCAGCAAGGCGCTTCCGCCATAGGCCGCCGGCGCAAGCACGAGGCCCGGACGCAGGATCACCCAGTCCAGCCCGCTTCGTCGCAGCGCATCTTCCGCCTCGCCTTTCGTACGGCCGAATGCGCTCGCGCCGCCCTCGATCCCGGCGGCCGAGATTTGCACGAACCGTCGCACCCCGGCCTCCGCGCAGGCGTCGGCCAACGCCATGACGCCGGTGACGTGCACGGCGTGAAGATCGTCGCGCGGACCGTCCTGCAGGGCGCCGGCGCAATTGACCACCGCGTCCACGCCGGCCAACGCCGCGCGCCAGGCGCCGATGTCCATCCTGGCCAGGTCGGCCCTGATCCATTTGACATACGGCATGCGCCGCCGGGCGACCACGACCTCGCGACCCGCGCCGGCGACGGCATGACCATCCCGCACCAGGCGCGTGGCCAAATAGCCGCCGATCAGGCCGTAGGCGCCGATGACGAGAATGCGCATGTCAGCCCGTCTCCCTCAGCCGCCGAACCGCCCCGGATCAAATACCGCCTCGACGTCCCCACCGATAACGCCGCGCCCCACCGCCTGCGCGATCATCGGGGCCAGCAACCAGCCGTTGCGGCGGGCGCCGACGGCGAGCCAGACGCTGGGCGTGGCGCTTGGGCCGACAAGGGGGCGGTGGTCGGGGGTGTCCGCGCGCACGCCGACAGCGGCGGTGAACGGGGCGGTCGCGATGGCGGGCAGAACAGGCGCGGCGAGGTTGCGAATGCGTTGAACAGATCCCGGATCGACGACCGCATCGTCGCGCCCGAACTCCATGGTTGCGCCGATGATCGCGCCGTCTCCCGCCGGGCAGATATAGCCGCCCTCGAAACGCACGGTCGGGCCGGTCAGGAGGAGGCTGGGCGCGCGGAGGATATGGCCCTTGATCGGGGTGAGGGTGCCAAGCTCCGGCGCGATATCGATCAGATTGCGTGACGCGCCGGTGGCGATGATGAGGATGTCGGCGTCGATCGTCTCTCCTGTGACGAGGCGGGCGCAACCGGGCTCAAACCCCTCGACGCAGACCGCGAGACGGCGCACGCCGGCTCTTTCGCCAGCGTCGTACAGAGTCCGTAGCGCGGATTTGGCGTCCAATCGCCAATCTTCGTCCGTATACAGACCATCCAGTCCCCCGACGACCCACGGCGAGCGGGCCTGGGTCTGGATCGGAGAAAGCCTGGTCCCCGCAGCGCCCCACGCCCTGAGCCGCGCTTCCCATTCGTCGAGTTCACCCTCCGATCCGACAACCATGGCGCCCGTGCGGTCGAGATCGATCCCGACGCTCGCGGCAAAGATCGGCCACAGATCGCGCGCGCCGCGCAGAGTCTCCAGCGCTTCGGGGCCGGCGTCGAACAGGCTCTCGAACACCGGCGCGAGCATGCCGGCGGCGACGCCCGACGCATTGGCGCCTGTGAGCGCGGGGTCGGCTAGCGTCACCCGCGGGCCGGCCCGCGCCAGAACTACGGCCAGGGCCGCACCCAGGGCGCCGCCACCGGCGATCAACACACGTAGGGAGGTCGAAATTCGCGTAGCCCTCAGGTCATTTCATAACGGATCGGCAGGCGTTTGGGGCCACCGACGAAATTCGCCTCGGCGCGACTGGGGGTTCCGGCGAAGGCCAGCGAGTTGAGGCGCGGCATCAATTCCTCGAATAGAATGCGCATCTCCATCTTGGCCAGATGCTGGCCCAGGCAGAGGTGGGCGCCGTAGCCGAAGGCGAGATGTTTGTTGGGGCTGCGTTCGGGTTTGAACACGTCCGGTTCGTCGAACAGGGCCTCGTCACGATTGCCCGAGGCATAGCACAGCATCAACCAGTCATCCTTGGCGATCTTTCGCCCGCCGACCTCGGTGTCGGCCGTGGCGCTGCGCATGAAGTGCTTGACCGGCGTGGTCCAGCGGATGGCTTCGTCCACCAGACCCGGGATCAGGGCGGGATCGGCCTTCACCTTGGCGAAGGCGTCGGGGTATTCGCACATGCCCCAGATCGCGCCGGCGGTGGACGACGAGGTGGTGTCGTGGCCGGCGGTGGCGACGATGACATAATAGCTCATCGCCTCGAACTCGCTGATCGGTTCGCCGTCGATCTTGCCGTTGGCGATCACCGTGGCCAGGTCGTCGCCCGGCGCGGCCTTGCGCGCGTCGGTGATCTGTTTGAAATACATGAAAAAATCAGCGATCGTAGCCTGGAGACCTTCGACGCTGTCGGCGCCGCCGACCGCGTCGGTCTCGCGCGCGAGTTCGGGATCGGAGGGCGAGAACAATTCCTGGGTAAGCTTTAGCATGCGCGGTTCGTCCTCCTGAGGCACGCCCAGAATGTGCATGATCACGCGGAGCGGAAAGGTCAGGGCGACATCCCTCACAAAATCGCATTCACCGCCGAGCGAGGCCATGTGATCGACGTGGGCGCGGGCGATCTCGCGGATGTCGTCTTCGAGTTTGCGGATGTTTTGCGGCAGGAACCACGACTGGGTCAGCAGGCGGTATTTGGGATGATCGGGGGCGTCCATCTGCACCAGCGTGCGCACCAGGTGCGGACTGCCGCCGGTCATCGCCCGCACCGTCGCGTCACCTTCCAGCGTGGTGAAGGTCGCCGACTTGTCCCCGGAATGGAAAAGATCATTCTGGCGGCTGATCTCCAGAATATCGGCATGGCGGGTGACCAGCCATGTCGGCTCGATGCCCTCAAGGCGCGCCACGCCCAGCGGATTGTTGGCGCGCAGCCAGCGGAAGGCGTCATGAACCGGCGTGTCGGCGCCATAGGCCTTGGGATCGAGAACGGTCCTGGCGATATCGGTCGGAATGTCGAAGGCGGCGTCCATGGTTGGCGGCTCCCTGATAATGGTCCGGTCGCCATAATCGGCTTCCCCCCGGGGAAGTAAACGGGAGCCTCGCAGGCTTGGCGCGGGAATGCTAGGCCTTGGCCATGATCGAGTTTCACGAGGCCTCGAAGGGGTGGGACGGGCGCCGGGCGGTGGGACCGCTCAGCCTTTCCGTGGCCAAGGGCGAATTTGTCGCCCTGCTCGGCGGCTCGGGCTGCGGCAAGACCACCACCTTGAAAATGATCAATGGCCTGGTGACGCCGGACGCGGGCGAGGTCCGCGTCGCCGGCGAAGTGGTCGGCGCCGGGCCGTTGTGGCGGCTGCGCCGGGGGATCGGCTATGTGTTTCAGGAGATCGGCCTGTTCCCGCACATGACAGTGGCCGAAAATATCGCCTGCGGACCGCGTCTGGCGGGGTGGGACCGGACGCGGATCGAAACGCGCATCGCCGAACTGCTCGATCTGGTCGCCCTGCCGCGTGACGTCGGTGCGCGCCTGCCGGCGGCGCTTTCCGGCGGGCAGCGCCAGCGCGTCGGCGTCGCCCGCGCGCTGGGTGCGGGGCCGTTGATCATGCTGATGGACGAACCGTTCGGCGCGCTCGACCCTATCACCCGCGACTCGCTCGGCCAGGCGTGGCGGGCGCTGCATGACCGTTTGGGGCTGACCACGGTGATGGTGACGCACGACGTCATGGAGGCCCTGTTGCTGGCCGACCGGATCGTGGTGATGGACGCCGGCGCGGTCATCGCCGATGGGCCGCCGGCGATGCTGCTCACCGACCACGGCAACGCGACGGTGCGGGCGCTGATGGAGACACCGCGGCGGCAGGCGGCCCGTGTCGAGGCCCTGGCCCATCAAGGGGGCGCCGCGCCCAAAGGCGACACGCATGGATGAACGCCTCGCCGCCGCCTGGGCCCTCCTACCCAACTATCTAAGCCAGCACGTGCTGTTGAGCGTGTGCGCCCTGGGGCTGGGCTTTGCGATCAGCTTGCCATTGGCGGTGGCGGCGAGCCGCAGCGCCGCGGTGCGCTGGCCGAGCCTGTTCGGGGCCAGCCTGATCCAGACCATTCCCAGCCTCGCCCTGCTGGCCCTGTTCTATCCCCTACTGCTCGCGCTCTCGGCCCTCAGCCTTCGTTGGTTCGGCTACGGTTTTCCAGCGCTCGGCTTCACGCCGTCGCTGATGGCCCTGACCCTCTATTCCATGCTGCCGATCCTGCGCGGCGGCGTGACCGGCCTGATGGGCGTCGATCCGGCGGCCGTCGAGGCGGCCAAGGGCCTGGGCATGACCGACGCCCAGCGCCTGTGGCGGGTCGAACTGCCCCTGGCCGCCCCCGTTATCATGGCTGGCGCGCGGACGGCGGCGGTGTGGACCATCGGCGCGGCCACGCTGTCGACGACGGTCGGTCAGCCGTCGCTCGGCGATGTGATCTTTTCGGGGCTGCAGACCCAGAATTGGGAGTTGGTCATCTGGGGATGTCTTGCCGCGGCGGCACTGGCGCTGACCGCCGATGCCCTGCTCGCGCTGGCCGAACGCGGGATTTCGAAAGGGCCGCGCATCCTGTGGA
>JANXUA010000186.1 GCA_025352085.1 Caulobacteraceae bacterium
TATCATCGCCCTGGGATCAAATTTGCCGGGTCATTATGGATCGTGTCTCGACCTCCTGGAAGAGGCGCTGACGCGGTTGCCGACGGGGGGCGTCCGCATAGCGGTCTGCTCGCCCTGGTGGCGATCGGCGGCGTGGCCCGACGAAGCCCAGCCGGACTATCTCAACGGCATCGCCATTGTCGAGACAGCGCTTGGTCCCCACGACCTTTTGACCGCCCTCCTAAACGTCGAGGAGGGGTTCGGACGGCGACGCGACGTCCGCAACACACCGCGCACCCTCGATCTCGATCTGATCGCCTACGGACGCATTGTCGCGGACGAAGGCGGCCTGAACCTGCCCCATCCTCGAGCCGCCGACCGCCGATTCGTGATGGGTCCTTTGGCGCAGGTCGCGCCCGGTTGGGTTCATCCGGCGATCGGTCGAACGGCCGCCGATCTCTTCGCCAGCGCGACCGTTGGATTGGACGCCACGCCCATCGTGACCACGCGCTGATTCTCCCCTAAGAGAGCCGCGCATGACCCAGCTTCGCCACGACGCCGTCCTGATTGTCGATTTCGGCAGTCAGGTGACCCAGCTTATCGGCCGCCGATTGCGCGAGAGCGGGGTCTATTGCGAGATTCACCCCTACGACAAGGCCGACGCCGCGTTGGCCGCCATCGCGCCCAAGGCGGTGATCCTGTCCGGCGGGCCGGCCAGCGCCGGCGAGATCAACAGTCCGACCGCGCCGCAGCGCGTTTTCGATCTGGGCGTGCCGGTCTTGGGCATCTGTTACGGCGAAATGACCCTGTGCGCCCAGCTCGGCGGCGCCGTCGAGGGCGGCCATGACCGCGAATTCGGCCGCGCGGAGATCCGCATCGAGCGCGCCTCGCCCCTGCTTGAGGGTCTGGGCGTTCCAGGCGATCACGAAACGGTATGGATGAGCCACGGCGACAAGATCACCGCCATCCCGCCGGGGTTCGACGTGGTCGCCACCTCCGAGGGCTCACCCTATGCGGTGATCGCCGATGAGGCGCGACGGATCTACGGCGTGCAGTTCCATCCCGAGGTCATGCACACCCCGCGCGGCGCGAGGATCCTGCGCAACTTCACCCACCGCATCGCCGGCCTGACCGGCGATTGGACCATGGCGTCGTTCCGCGCCGAGGAAGTGACCCGCATCCGCGCCCTGGTGGGCAAGGGCAAAGTGATTTGCGGCCTCTCCGGCGGGGTGGATTCGTCGGTCGCCGCCGTCCTGATCCACGAGGCGATCGGCGACCAGTTGACCTGCGTCTTCGTCGACACCGGCCTTTTGCGCCTCAATGAAGCGACCCAGGTGGTGACCCTGTTTCGCGATCACTACAACATCCCGCTCATCCACGTGGACGCAGCGCAAGAGTTCCTCGGCGCCCTGGCCGGGGTTTCCGATCCCGAAACCAAGCGTAAGACCATCGGCAAGACCTTCATCGAGATCTTCGACCGCGAGGCGGGCAAGATCGAGGGCGCCGCTTTTCTCGCCCAGGGCACCCTCTACCCGGACGTTATCGAGAGCGTGTCGGCGACCGGCGGCCCCTCGGTAGTGATCAAGAGCCACCACAATGTCGGCGGTCTGCCTGATCACATGAAATTGAAACTTGTCGAACCTTTACGAGAACTTTTTAAGGACGAGGTGCGCAAGCTCGGTGTCGAACTTGGCCTGCCGCCTGCCTTCGTCGGCCGCCACCCGTTCCCGGGGCCGGGCCTGGCCATCCGCATTCCGGGCGACGTCACCCCGGCCGCCGTCGCCACCCTGCAACGGGCCGACGCCCTCTTCCTCGACGAAATCCGCAAGGCCGGCCTCTATGATCAGATCTGGCAAGCCTTCGCCGTCCTCCTGCCGGTGAAAACCGTCGGCGTGATGGGCGATGCGCGCACCTATGAGAACGTGCTGGCCCTGCGCGCCGTGACCTCCACCGACGGCATGACCGCCGACGTGTTTGAATTCCCGTGGGATGTCCTGACCCGCGCCGCCATCCGCATCGTCAACGAGGTGAGGGGGGTGAATAGGGTGGTGTATGACGTGACGAGCAAGCCGCCAGGGACGATCGAGTGGGAGTGACGGTATACGCTGGCGGCAATAGCATAGCTTTGGCTTAGGTTCCGCAGCCTACTTGCCAGCCGCTTGACTCGAACGGGAACGATTTGGCTATCGGAACTGCTTGTGCCGCCAACATTCCCGATCGGTAAAAATGAAGATGTAAAGCTATCTACGCTGGAGCTACCCCGTGGGGGGGCAGACCGGTCAATCAGCCACCGCGTCCCGAATCTGGCTTCGCAGCCAGGCATGAATCGGGTCGTCGGCAAAAAGCGCCGACCAGACCTGGGTAACAACGAAGGAACGTTTCGGGATTGGCGGATCAAACATGGTCAAGCCAAAGGTTGTCCCGAACGTTCGCACAAGCCGGGACGAAGCAGTGAGCGCAAGATCGGTAGCGCCCACGACAGCCAGAGCTCCAATAAAACTGGACGTCGTAAGCGCCACGGTGCGAGTCAGGCCTCGTGCTGCCAGAAAGCTGTCAATCTCCGAGCGTCCATCGCCTAGAAGAGATACGGAAATATGGGCTAAAGCTGCGAAGTCATCCACTGTTATCGCTGTGGATAGAACCGGATGGAAGGCTCGAACTGCTGTGACGATGTGATCCTCGAACAATGGCTCTGCGCTCGCACCTTGCGACAAGGGCGTGTCTGCTGTGGCGAATATTATATCGATCTCACCGCGTGCGACCCGGCTCGGGGCTTCTGTGGAATAGGGCTCGACGAAGACGGTAAGGCCGGGCGCCTTGTTGCGAAGGGTTTTCATGACCGCCGGGAGGATGGTCAACATATGATAGTCCGAGCCGATTAAGCGGACAGTTCTGCGGGTTGTCTCAGGTTCGAACGACGGGTCGCTCATCATGCCGATGATGTCAGTCATGAGGATGCGAACCCGCGGGGCTAAGGCCTGGGCTTTGGCCGTTAAGGCTAAGCCTCCAGATGCGCGGACCAGAAGGGGGTCGCCGAAAAGTACTCGCAGTCGCTGTAGAGCCCGGCTCATCGCCGGTTGACTGAGACCAACGTCCGCCGCTGCGGCGGTGATCTGCCGCCGAGCCAGCAAGGCGCTGAGGGCCTTCAACAAGTTCAAATCGATGGAATGTAAATGTGTTTGACGCATGATTTACATATAAAGCATGCATTTGTTATATGAAAAAGGGGATGGCATATCTGCGGGAGACGATGGAGCGACTTTATTACCTTGAGGTCTTCATGAACGAACAATCCCTAGGCTCAGGACTCATTGATCATAGCCAGAAGATGACGGTTGCGGCGATGGCGATGGCGGACATGAAGGTGTGGGCGCATCGGTCGTAGCGAGTGTGAATGCG